>NZ_KB235922.1:1175901-1475901 GCF_000332195.1 Pleurocapsa sp. PCC 7319 | reverse complement strand
ATACTTAATTATCGATCCTGTATAAAAATTTCGATGTAAATTCTAGCTAGCGCAAATTTTAGGAAACTGATTAAACTTAAACCAGTAATCATCAATCGTTCCTACCAGTTTGACAAAATCTTGGAAGTCAATGGGTTTGACCAAATAAGAATTAGCTCCCAAATCGTAGGCACGATCGAGGTCGGAGTTTTCTTGAGAAGAGGTTAATACCACTACCAAAAGGCGTTTTAAGAGTGGTTGTTGTTTAATCCATTCTAAAACTTCTAGTCCCGAACGTCGGGGTAGTTTTAAATCTAGCAAAATCAATACAGGAACGGGATAAGTTTCTATGTCGGCATATTTCCCCGTTTGGCTTAAATAAGCGATCGCTTCATCCCCATCTTTTACCTCTATCATTGGGGTTTGTATCTCAGCCTTGCGAAATGCCCTCCTAATTAACAAAATATCGTTGTAATTATCTTCTACTAATAATATAGACATTAAATTTCTCAACAGAGGTAAGTGTTATGCAATCTACAGCTTGACACTCCCATCGCTCTCTAGCGAGGGATTCTTGTATCACCCCAAGTTAACTAGATGAGAACAACAATGTTGCAGACACATCCCCGTCAGAGCTTGAGGATCAAGCTTTTCGCTAGCGTTACAGCTAGCCCGTTCCTGGTTGCCCCCCAGTACGGCATCAGAAAATCTGATTTAACTTCGTGGTTTGAATATTTTACCTGCTCAAACACTCGTGAGCAGAACCTTATATATTCACTTTTCGAGGTACTGATTATAGACTTGGTTTTCGTCGACAAAACTATAGTACATCAGTTCAAACTCTTACTACATGAAGATACATGCGGCAAAAGAATGCCTTTGTGTATCAAAAGTGCTTGCCCAGCTTCGTATTCTGGGTAAACCTCAGCTCTTCGTTGCCCCTGAAGGGGCTGTGGGCGTAATCGCATTGCGCTGCGGCAGTCGCTTCAAGCGGGACCAAGGGATTAGCCGCAGGTGCCCCGCCAACGCGCTGCCTTCTTTATAAGCCCCGTTTCGATTCATCCCTCACTGAAAGGGAGGGTCTTCTCTCACAGAATGATAAATATTGATTGTTAAAATTATCTAAATTTTAAATAATATTTTTTAACCTTACACTTAAAACTATTCTCTAAATATTAGAAAAAGCTAAAATCTACTGCGGTTATTATTTAACTTGAGTTAGGGTTAACAATGTTGTTTTGCTAGGTTAGCTCTAAGCTTTAGGCTTTAGGCTTTTTAAGAAGCCGCTGAAGCGATCGCTGATAATTGCTTACTGTTGACTGTTGACTGTTGACTGGTTACTGTTCATTGTTCCCAGGTAATTCAATCCAAAAACGACTACCGCGATTTACCATTGATTCTACGCCGTATTTACCGCCCAAACGCTCTACACCTTTTTTGACGATCGCCAAGCCGATACCAGTACCAGGATAAGACTCATTGCCGTGTAAACGTTCAAAAACTTGGAAGATACGTCCTTGATGTTGGGATTCTATGCCAATTCCGTTATCTTCTATCCACAAGCGCACAAAACCTTCTCTTGCCTCCGTCCAGATCCTTATCTGGGGTCGAGCATTATCGGGAACGAATTTAATGGCATTGGATAGTAGATTGATAATTATTTGCTGCAAGATAATTCGATTACCCCATACCCTGAGTAAAGGCTCGACAGTAATTTCTGCCTGCATTTTAGTTATGGGAGATTCTAATTCTTCTAAGGCTTTATGCATAACCAAATTTAGATCTACCGACTGTCTCTCGATATTAGTACGGGAAAGACGACTGTAGGTGAGTAGGTCTTGAATCAATTGTTCCATCTGCTGTGCGGAACTAGCTAGCCTTTGGGTATATTCTCGTCCTAATTCGTCTAAACTTGCTGCATAATCTTCCTGTAGGGCGATCGCAAAGCCCTGAATTGCCCTTAAGGGTGCTTTAAGATCGTGGGAAATACTGTAGCTAAAAGCTTTAAGTTCTTGATTGATTTCTTCTAACTGTGCGGTACGTTCTCGCACTTTGTCTTCTAATTCTAAAGTATAATCTTGGATGGTTTGACTTAAATAAGCTTGTTTGAGAGCGATCGCTACTTGAGTACTTACTTCTTTAACTATAGTTAGTTTTTCTGAATCAACGGCATTAAGATCTTTAATCCATAATTTGAGGATACCCAATAAACCGTCTTTGGTTCTGAGGGGGAAACAAATCAGGCAATTCAATCCCACATTAGCCAGAGAGGGAATAGCTGCGGATAACTGGGGTAACTGCTCTAGGTAAGCAACTATATAATCTGTTTCTGGTGCTTTTAACCTATTGATTAACTCTTGCCAAAGATGGAGAGGGGTTTGTAATCCCGTACCAACTTGTTTGCCTTCTCCTTGAGTCAGCAAAATTGTAGCGGTATCTTTTTCTAAATTGAAAGTAACAATAGATGTCCGTTGACAAGTTAGCAATTGTTGAATGCTGTCAATAGCGATCACAGCAATTTCTTTAGGTTGTCTTGCTTCCACGATCGCCCGATCGATTTGATGTAGATTAGAGAGGCGTTGTAGAGCTTTTTGTCGAGAAACTTCTAAGTTTCTGCGATCGCTAATATCTTCGATGACAGAGATAAAATATTCTGGTTCGCCAACTTTATTTTTAACCAAAGAAACCGTTAGATTAATCCACACCAGGGAGTTATCTTTGCGGATGTAGCGTTTTTCTATCGAGTAGTTAGCAATCTCCTCTGCTAACAACTGACGGACGTAGTTTAAATCTGCTGCTAAATCTTCGGGATGAGTAATCTCTTGAAAAGTAGTCTGTAATAATTCGGCTTTGGTGTAACCGACAATTTCACAGAGCTTTTGGTTGACCATTAACCATTCTCCCTGGAGTCCAACAAGAGCCATACCTACCGCAACCTGTTCAAAAGTGCTACTAAATCTGGTTTCTAGACGAGTCAGTTGCGCTTGGGCTTGTTTTTCTTGGGTAATGTTGGTGGCGATGCCGATAATGGAATCAACTTCTCCTTCGTCATTAAGTAAAGGAATTTTAAGCGATAAATAAGTTTGTAGTTGACCATCTCCGTGATGAACCCGTTCTTCGGTAACTATAATTTGTTTGTTATTAATTACTTTGAGGTCGTTAACTTTAAAGTGATCGACTGTAGCGGGGGGAAAGATTTCGCGATCGCTTTTGCCGATGATTTCTGCTTCTGTCACCTGAAAGACGCGACAAAACTCTCGATTGATCAGCCACATTTTACCCGAACGAAAGTTTTCAACTTTTTTGGCATAAACAACCAGTGGGATATTATCGACAATTAGTTCTAATTTTTCGCGATTGGCTATTTCGCGATTGCAAACCTGATTGCTATAGGCTAATTCTTGGTTGCGGGCAATAAGTTGAGCGATTAACTGCTGATTTTGACGCTGTAGTTTGTCAAAGGCAAAAGCTTTAGTCACCGAAAGTTGCAGTCTGGCTTGAGTAATCTCATTTTTGTTTAAATAATCGGCGGCACCCAATTGAATACAACGTATCGCGATAGTTTCATCTCCATGCCCCGTTAAAACAATCACAGGACAGAGATTTCCACGATATGTTTCTTGCCACAGCCTCAACCACTCCAACCCATCGAGATCGGGCAGTAAATAATCTAGTAAGATTAGATCTGGTCGTTCTTCGGCATAGATTGCTAAAGCAGATTCCCCCGTTTCCATTTCGATAAAGCGATAATCATATCTCTTATCTGCTGTCAAATAGCGTCGATCTAAGGTACAGTCTGTGTCACAATCTTCGACCAGCATTACGGTTCGTGATTCTTTAAAAGCAGATAAATTGTTTTCTGTTTCGTTTGGGCGATCGCCAACCATAATTTAAAGTCATCAAAATTTTTGATATAGAGTCATTCTAGAAAGGCATCGCCTATTTGTGACAACTTAAAGGTATGTGTTGTTTGTCAACTGATTGTTAGCTATTAGCTCTCAGCTTAGCTTTTGAGATACTTTCATAAACTTTAACCTTGGATATGGCGATCGCCACGAACATTAGCTTTAATCCATATTTAACGTCAGTTCGGGCTAAGAAAATTAATCTGTTGAGGTAGCTTTAAGCCCTAAGCTTTAAGCTTTAAGCCTTTGAAGAGTCTGTAGATTCTATAGTTGTTAAATTTTATTGAAAAAAGCAGTTTTTCAAATCCTTATGTATTAAGGCTTTGAGCTTATCCCGAACTCAGGTTATTTAGTGCTATCTAATATAAAAAACACTGCCTGTAGTAGTTGACTAAAACTATTTTGTCTTAACTTGTCAGCAATGGGCATCGCTTATCTTTCAGTGAAATCAGCCAGAAAGAATTCAAAAGGTTTGGTTATATTCCCATTCTCTTGCACTGTTTCTCTAGCTATGCTGTCTGGCGATCGCAATACACAAGTTATAGATTATAAATTATGAGTTTAAGTATTCATTTACATCGCTATCGATGTCCAATTTCACTATCTTTGACAATTGAAATAACTGCCCTATAAATTTTGGTAATGATTCGCGATGTTTGCGCCTACATGCGTGCAAGCCCTTTGTCTCGCTTGTCCTAAAGGATACCCTAAAGGGTTCAGCAGTACATGCGGCGAACCGAATCGCCTTTGTTTTGAGCGGGACAAAGGCCAAGCGTATGGCCGCATCGTACCCCGCCAACGAACTGCTTCACCGCTCCGCATATGGTTTATTTTAGCTGTCGCTACTCTTTACATCAGCGCCCAAGGTGTCGAGGTAGTTCGTACTGGAAAACGAAGATGGGTTGATACCCATTGGTTTCGAGGAAACAGCTATTTTCTGAGGGCGTAATTGTGGGGTCTCCCCAGAATGTTGACCGGCCCGAATCGGATTGGCTGGGATTGGGTCAAGGCTGCACTTTTAAATGGTTGGAAGTTGCTCCAGATTGTAACTTTCTCTAGCAATCAAGACCCTGAGCCAGCAATGGCATCACTTAAACAACACGAGCGACGAACATATCAATTAGAATTCAAAGTTCTGACTTATTCCTACAATGTCTCTTAAAAGTTTTGTCAGTCAATCAGGATAAAAACTGATAAACAAAATCCCCGCTTGCCTAGAACAACGAGGATTCGTATAATTAAAGGACTTAACAATCACGGGATGTAGCGCAGCTTGGTAGCGCACTGCTTTCGGGAAGCAGGGGTCGCAGGTTCAAATCCTGTCATCCCGATTTATTTTTGTAAACCTCTACTGTGGGTGTGACTGACAGATAAGAATTAATTAAGCTAAATTACAAGGCTGATCTTGTTAACCCATTATTTAAGTTTGGATTAAGTAAATAGAGGAAATAGCTTTTTAATGAGGGTAAATCAACTAATTATTAATGCGCGGGTAGTTGGATATCAAGATCTACAGCAAGTTGCTATCCAAGAAAGAAAAATAGTAGCGATCGCCCCCACATTAGATCATCCACCAATTACACCAACTATTAACCTAGAACGAGATTGGTTATCTCTTGGGGGTATAGATTTACAAATCAATGGTGGATTGGGTTTAGCTTTTCCCGACCTAGAATTAGAGGACTTGCCTAAATTGGAACAGATCTGCGAGTTCCTGTGGCAACAAGGTGTGGATGGCTTTTTACCGACGATAGTAACAACCTCAATAAACAAAATACAGCGATCGCTGGCAACGATCACTCAATTTATGGCTAATCAAGAGGAGAAAGAAGATACAGCTAAAGTATTGGGAGTTCATTTAGAAGGACCATTTTTAAACTACCAAAAGCGAGGCGCACATCCAGCAAAATATTTATTGTCTTTAACTATCGAGAATATTAAACAGGTTCTGGGAGACTATAGTCATATTGTCAAAATTATGACCCTAGCCCCAGAATTGGATAGTAGTGGTGAGACGATTACTTATTTACTAGACAAGAATATTATTGTCAGCTTAGGACATTCTTTAGCCACAGCTAGCCAAGCCCAACAGGCATTTGCTCAAGGCGCATCGATGGTTACTCATGCTTTTAATGCCATGCCTAGTTTGCACCATCGTCAACCAGGATTATTGGGGGCAGCTATCGTTAACCCAGACGTTTATTGTGGCTTAATCGCTGATGGCAATCATGTTTCTCCTACCATGCTGGAAATTATTTTAAAAGCAAGCAATTACGAGCGCGGTATTTTTTTGGTCAGTGATGCCTTAGCTCCGATTGGATTACCTGACGGAGTTTATCCTTGGGATGAACGTGAGATTATAGTAACTAATGGGACTGCCAGATTACGAGACGGTACATTATCTGGGACAACTTTACCCTTATTGGTCGGAGTACAAAACTTAGTTAAGTGGGGTTGCAATCTAGAAAAAGCGATCGCTATGGCAACGGAATCTCCCAGAAAAGCAATGAAATTACCAGGTATTAGCATCGGACAGCCTGCTAACTTAGTGCGTTGGCATTGGGATGAGCAAACGAAAGATTTAACCTGGAAAAGGCTAAATCAATCCTAATAAGTATATAGACAGAATTAATTACACAAATTATTTTTCTGTTCCCTGTTCCCTATTGCCTGTTCCCTATCTCTGACTATGAATTTAATTTTGTCCATCTACTTATTTGTGAGCAGAAAATTTAGTTCGACAAACTTTCTACATATCAATTAAAAAATACTAGTAATTTTGTAGGGTATAGAACAAGCTTTACTACAATCCCGGCTATGGATAATTTGCTTAAACACAGTGTAAGACCAAGTAGCTCAAATCGCTGCGTATCCAAAATTGTTTTTTAGAGAGCAAAATTTATGAATTCACTAGCCCACGCACTTTCACTTTCTCGTAACGGTTTAATCCTAATTTCTTCTACAGTTATAATGAGCAGTCTAGCAATTGGACTAACTAAGGCTAAGCCCAAACCATCTTGCTATATGGTAAATAACTTTGGGGAAATAGTAAATTTAGAAGATATTTGTGACATAAAATCTCAGCATCCACCAAAATCCAACACAGCGACACTGGTCAAAAATACTGAAGATGTTTATTTAGTCTCAAAAATTTAGCAATTGGAATGCTACCAGAAATGCATTATCAGAAGTTCGCAGGAAATGCTAGAAGCCTTGATTTTTTTGAAAAACCCAACTCATCATCTATTGATATCAGCAATAAGACTTAGCCTATAAAATCTTACAGATTCGATTTGGGTTCCGATTCGCTAATAAATACCTCCATACGAAGCCAGTGTAATCAGACACTAGCTTTTTTTTTATTAAAATATTAAGAACATGCGCTCAAAAAGCGTAAATTAGTGAAATAATGAACAATAAATTTGTTTATTTCGTCAAATATACTTAATATAGCTCTATATAAAATACCAACGAGTTCCCATGAATAAAAAATATCTTATTACGGCATTAATAGGAACTGCGATCGCCCTAAATGTAGCACCTATTCAAGCTAAGAGC
Organism: Pleurocapsa sp. PCC 7319; assembly: GCF_000332195.1. Classification (NCBI taxonomy): domain Bacteria; kingdom Bacillati; phylum Cyanobacteriota; class Cyanophyceae; order Pleurocapsales; family Pleurocapsaceae; genus Pleurocapsa; species Pleurocapsa sp. PCC 7319. Next base: position 1,468,459 of record NZ_KB235922.1, on the reverse strand, counting down.
GATTCAAGCCGTAAATCTGGCGACACCATTTTTGTCTGTGCTTCGGCACAAGATACACCAACAATGTTCGCTTACACTCCAGGGAAGGTAAATTTAACTCCACTAATTAGTTGGCACCCAGAATATCTACTTCCGGAACAGTCGGGAAAAGGGGTGTGTCAGCAAACTGCCACCAAATTACAAGCTTCATATCAACAAGGACAAGAAAAATATATTAAAGCAGAAGAAGCAGAAGCAGAAAATTTAGTATGCCTTGTTTCTGAAGAAAATCAAAATTGTAACACCGAAGATAGTGAAAAGCTTTTTAGTGTTAATCCTAACTATGACGCAGGCTGCGTTTTAGACAACAAAAAACCTATAGAGTGCATGGCGCTTAATGCTAGAGGTGTTTATAGCTTTGAAGATAAGCCCTATCAACCCCTATGGTGGCCTTGGTAAGCTAACAAGTAGTGCAATAATCTTACTTTTGGATATTTATTTTCTTGGATTCTTGTCTAACAAAGTGAATTTTAAGTGCTCTTGGACATATTAAATAAACACCTATAAATACAATATCGACAGAAGAAAAAGAGTAAACTTAAAAAATAAGCACAATCGAATATCTAAATTAAACTAACGAATTATTGTTGTGCTAGAATCGATTGCCCTAACTTGCCTCTAGTTTTACTCACTTACTCACTCACCTCAAATATCGTCGATTATATCGATCTATGAGTAAAGCACATCTCCAGCTCTATATTTTAATCTCTTAAAATTGCTAATTACAATGATTAATTGTTAGTTGATCCAATAGTTATTTTTATGGCTTTATTAATCAAACTGAGACAATCAATGCAATCTTAATAATTAGTGCAAGTATCCTTTAGCTAGAAATTAAATATAAAAACAACCGAAAATATAGCTCATAAATGCCATTTAAAAAAAAATCAATCTTAGGATTTATTAGCTTTATCTCAATAAATAGTTTATTTTTATCCACAGCTAATAGAGTTGCAGCTAAAACACCTAATAATAAAAATAAGTATTCTAGTTTCTCAGCGATCAGATCTACTCAAAATCAAAATACATCTACAAAATCAGAATTAGAATTTGATTTTGTCCGATTTAGTAATTTAAATATTATTCAGACTGTTGCTGTTGATTCTCAAGAATCAACATCCCCTTTAGAAAGTGGAACCCCTTCCTTACGTCGTCAACCATCAGGAGGAGAAAGATTTGAACCAAAAAGAATACCCTTGCGTATTCCTCTTCCCAAGGAACCATATCGAGCTTCACCAAGTATTACTATAGTTAATCCATCTGCCTACGGTGCATCATGGAGAAGTGCTGGTATTGGTTTCGGGTTTCAAGAGCGTGTACGCTTTGACGATCAATCTGATGGAGTAATTGGTTTGGGTTTTGGTCTGGGTAATCCTCAAAAAAACGTTGGTGCGCAAGTCGGGATTAGTTTAGTTGATGTCAGCGCTCCATTTCGAGATGGGGCAGTTAATCTAAAATTGCATCGGCGTTTACCTAAAGATTTTGCAGTTGCTCTAGGAGTTCAGGGTCTGGCAACATTTGGAAATACAGATGGCGGTTCTTCAGTTTACGGGGTTGTCACTAAAAGATTTAAACTTCGTCAAGATAGAACTAAACCCTTTAGTGAAATATATACCTCATTAGGAGTAGGCGGAGGACAATTTCGTTCGGAGTCTGATATTAACAATGGCAATGAAACATTAGGTGTATTTACCAGTTTTGCTGTCAAAATAATAGAGCCTGTTGGTTTGGTTGCTGAATGGAGTGGTCAAGATTTAACAATCGGTACTCCGATAGTTTTGTTTAGAAAGTTACCTATCGTCATAGTACCTGCTGTCACAGATATCACTGGGTCAGCCGGGGATGGGGCAAGATTTATTCTTGGTGCTGGTTATACTTTTTCCTTTTAAATAGTTAAGTTCGAGCAAGATATAAATATGAAATTATTTCAATTACCAATCAAAATAGCTTTAGTACTTACCTGGTTATTAATAGCTACTAATCCAGTCCGTTCTCAATCAGGAAATATGTCCGATATCACAGGACCCAATCCTGGAGAAATGCCTCCTAATGAGGAGACAACTACCGATAATGGTGGAGATGCCACTGCCGATGATGGTGGGGATGCCACTGCCGATGATGGTGGGGATGCCACTGCCGATGATGGTGGGGATACCACTGCCGATGATGGTGGAGATGCCACTGCCGATAATGGTGGGGATACCACTGCCGATAATGGTGGGGATGCCACTGTCGATAATGGTGGAGATGCCACTGCCGATGATGGTGGGGATGCCACTGCCGATAATGGTGGGGATACCACTGCCGATAATGGTGGGGATACCACTGCCGATGATGGTGGGGATACCACTGCCGATAATGGTGGAGATGCCACTGTCGATAATGGTGGGGATGCCACTGCCGACAATGGTGGAGATGCCACTGTCGATAATGGTGGGGATGCCACTGTCGATAATGGTGGGGATGCCACTGCCGATAATGGTGGGGATGCCACTGTCGATAATGGTGGGGATGCCACTGTCGATAATGGTGGGGATCCGAGCGAAACTATTGTAGAAGAGGTAATATCAGGCGATGGTACTGATGCTGGTGATGTAACTACTGATAACGACAATACTGATGCTACCGATTCTGGTGATATAACTACTGACGGAGATACCACCGCTACCGACGGGGACACCACCGCTACTGACGGAGATACCACCGCTACCGACGGGGATACCACCGCTACCGACGGAGATACCACCGCTACTGACGGGGATACCACCGCTACCGACGGGGATACCACCGCTACTGACGGGGATACCACCGCTACTGACGGGGATACCACCGCTACTGACGGGGACACCACCGCTACCGACGGAGATACCACCGCTACTGACGGGGACACCACCGCTACCGACGGAGATACCACTCCCGAAACCGACGTCACTGCTACCGAGGGCGAGACAGCTCCCGAAACTGACATCACTGCTACCGAGGGCGAGACAGCTCCCGAAACTGACATCACTGCTACCGAGGGCGAAACCACTCCCGAAACTGACGTCACTGCTACCGAAGGCGAGACAGCTCCCGAAACTGACGTCACTGCCACCGAGGGCGAGACCACTCCCGAAACCGACGTCACTGCTACCGAAGGCGAGACAGCTCCCGAAACTGACGTCACTGCCACCGAGGGCGAGACAGCTCCCGAAACTGACGTCACTGCTACCGAGGGCGAGACAGCTCCCGAAACTGACGTCACTGCTACCGAGGGCGAGACAGCTCCCGAAACTGACGTCACTGCTACCGAGAGCGAGACAGCTCCCGAAACTGACGTCACTGCTACCGAGGGCGAGACAGCTCCCGAAACTGACGTCACTGCCACCGAAGGCGAGACAGCTCCCGAAACTGACGTCACTGCTACCGAAGGCGAGACAGCTCCCGAAACTGACGTCACTGCCACCGAGGGCGAGACAGCTCCCGAAACTGACGTCACTGCCACCGAGGGCGAGACAGCTCCCGAAACTGACGTCACTGCCACCGAGGGCGAGACAGCTCCCGAAACCGACGTCACTGCCACCGAGGGCGAGACAGCTCCCGAAACTGACGTCACTGCTACCGAAGGGGACACCACTCCCGAAACTGACGTCACTGCCACCGAAGGCGAGACAGCTCCCGAAACTGACGTCACTGCCACCGAAGGCGAGACAGCTCCCGAAACTGACGTCACTACTACCGAGGGCGATACGACAACTGAAGGGCAAAGCACTTCAGGAGTTACTTTGCAAGAAAATACGGCAGGTGATCCAGGAATAACCTCAGAAGGTAATGCGATCGCTGATGAGGTAGGTGAAACTTCCAATCCTAATATAGATTCAGAACCTGAATCTGTAGTCGAGACAGGCGACAATTTTGATAACGAAACTGGAAATTCTTCGGTTACGGATGATTCTACAGAACAGAATGTAGAAGTTTCGGATGGAGTAGATTCACAACAAGTACAAGCAGAATCGGAAATTGTGGATGGAGAAACTGAAAATTCAGTAGGTCAACAAACCAATGCGGATGATGGAGAAGGAGATGATATAGCGGATACACAAGATACTCAGGAAACTGAAACATCAAGAACTCAAGATGAAATTGCTGAAGAATCAGAACCAACAAATACAAGTACTTCCCAAGAAACGGAAGAAGAAGTAACACGAGAGGAAGTAACTAATACAGCCGAAGAAGAGGTAGCTGAAGAAGCAGTCGCCAAAGAAGAAACAGTAACTGAAGAAGAAACAGTAACTGAAGAAGAAACAGTAACTGAAGAAGAAACAGTAACTGAAGAAGAGGTAGTAGCTGAAGAAGAAGCAGTGACTAAAAAAGAGGCAACTGAAGAGGAGACTGCTGAAGAAGAAACTGCTGAAGAAGAAACTGCTGAAGAAGAAACTGCTGAAGAAGAAACTGCTGAAGAAAATACACAGCCAGATTTTGGACAAGTAGATCGTATTACTTATGAAACCGTATTTCAAGAATCTCCAGCTGATACGGCAATACTAATGCAAGAGGAATATCAACTAACTCAATTAATGAATTCTTCTGGACTACAATTGTATGGAGACGTGCCTTCCGTCAAAGAAATTTCTCAAAGGCTAGCTGAATTATCGGAACAAACCGGCAAAAAGCCAGCATTTATTAATATTTCTCTACAAGAGAATCAACTGGAATCATTCGTTGTTCTACCTGATGAAACTACTGCCACTGCTGAGACTCCTACCGTTGCCTCGGCCAATCTTAATGGTATAGATTCCCCTAAACCTCAGGCTCTAACACTGCGTAAAACAATCAAAGAAACATCTCGTAAAGATTTGGTTGCTACGTCAACTAAGTTTCGCCAAGAAGTGAGTAATCCGGGCAAGTTAGATCAAGCTAGCTATATGAATTCGGCTCAGGAACTTTATCAGCTATTGATCAAACCAATTGAAGCAGAATTACAAGCCCAAGATATTGATATTTTGGTTTTTTCAATGGATTCGGGATTACGTTTATTACCCGTAGCCGCACTCCACGATGGGGAACAATTCTTAATCGAGAAATATGCAGTAGCTTTAGTACCGAGTTTTGGTTTAACCGACACTCGTTATGTAAGTCTCGATCAAAGTCCTATTTTAGCCATGGGGGCTTCGGAGTTTCAAGAACAACCAGCTTTACCTGCTATGCCCGTTGAATTGGAAACAATTGTGCGTAATCCTCGTCAAGGAGAGGCATTTATTAATGAGCAGTTTACTATTTCTAACTTTATTGCACAGAATAGTCGTAGTACTCCTTTCCCAATCATCCACTTGGGTACTCATGCACAGTTTAAAGCCGGTGATTTAAGTGATTCTTATATTCAGTTTTATGATGACAAATTGAAAATACCTCAATTGCAGGAGTTATCCAGTCAGCTAGGATGGAGTAGTGATGATACTCCAGTAGAATTATTAGTATTGAGTGCTTGTGAAACTGCTCTGGGTGATGAAAAAGCAGAACTGGGTTTTGCAGGATTAGCGGTACAAGCAGGTGTAAAGTCTGCACTAGCAAGCTTGTGGTATGTTAGCGACCTAGGAACATTGGCCTTAATGGGTGAATTTTATGACCAACTGGGCAGTACTTTGGTTAAAGCTGAAGCATTACGCCAGACTCAATTAGCAATGTTGCAAGGCAACGTAAAAGTTAATGATGGTCAAGTTAATTTATCCAATGGAGAAAATTTAGCCCTGCCTGATAATTTCCCCGGCGGAACTTTGGGGCTTTCTCACCCTTACTTCTGGTCTTCATTTACTTTGATTGGTAATTGGAATTAATGTAATTAATTTAATTACACTCAACATTATTTAGTATTAGGCGATCGCAATTTTGAGATTTTCATCCTAGATAGCGATTGCTTTTTTATTGATAATAATCATAGTGTGATCGAAAAAAAACACAATAAAAATAATACAATGGCTATTATGATATTTACTCCTTAATTTGAGTATTTAAATTGCCGTTGTAAGTATATATGCCAATCAATCGTAAATTAATAATAATTTTTTAGTTATTATTATTCGATTTTTTGATGTCAGTAAAAGATTTGATTTTGGGAATAATAATGGTTAGTCTTTTCCTTCACCTTTACCGTTGATCAACTAATATTAATATGTGGAAATCATCAAATTACAAAACTTTTCTATTAATTAGTCTAGGATTAGTATCAACAGTTATTTTAGGTTCCTTATCTTTAATAATTAAACAAAAAAGAATAGCCAAAATTCAGTCTCCCCTCCCACATCAAGAACATCTTTTTTCTGCTCAGCCAGTAGTAGACCTGAATCAATCTTCAGATAGTAACCGCAATAGTTTTCTCTTGGCAGCAGATTTAATTGATCGTCAACAAGGACAAGAAGCTTTAGCTAAATTGCAAGGTTTAGAAGGAGAATATCCTTTATTAGCTGCATATGTTTTGTTAGCCAAAGGAAAAGCATATCAATTAGAACAAAATAATAGTGAGGCCGAAACAGCTTGGCAAAAAATAGTAACTCAATATTCTGATTCCCCTGCTGCTGCTGAAGCTTTATATTTATTGGGTCAATCTAATCCTGATTACTGGCAAAAAGCGATCGCTAAGTTTCCTGCTCATCCACTGACTCATCAGATAATTCGCCAGGAACTAAGTCAAAATGCCGATCAACCTCAACTGATGAAAATTTTGACCAAATACACTCCAGATGACGAAGGCGTAGCTCAGATGAGAGACCGTCTGGTTAATGAATACGCCAGCCAGTTAACTCCAGGTGATTGGGAGGCGATCGCCGATGGCTATTGGTTAAAGTGGGACTATGGCAAAGCAGGAAAAGCCTATGCCAAATCCCCTCTCACAGCTCGTAATCTCTATCGGGCTGGTCGAGGTCATCATCTTGGTAACAGCAAAACTAAAGCCAAACAATATTATCTTCAATTACTACAACAATTTCCTGATGCCGAAGACACTGGATTAGGTTTACGTCGTTTGGCATCCATAGTCAACAAAAAAGAGGGAGTGAAATATCTTGACTTAGCAATCCAAAAATTTCCTCAACAAGCACCTCAGGCTTTATTAGAAAAGGCAAAAATATTAGATGCTCTCAAAAGCCCTGTTTCGGCTACTCAAGCTCGTCAAACAGTTCTCACTAACTACAAAAATTCTGATGCTGCTGCTGAATATCGCTGGAGTGTTGCTAGTAAAAAAGCCAAATCAGGAGATCTGATTGCAGCTTGGCAATGGGCACAACCGATTGTAGTTGATAATCACGAAAGTAAAATTGCCCCAAAAGCAGGTTTTTGGATTGCTAAATGGGCAGAAAAACTAAATCGACCCGAAGATGCAAGTACTGCCTATAAGTCAGTACTGGCTCGTTTCCCTAGATCATATTATGCTTGGCGATCGGCGGTAGCTTTAGGTTGGGATGTAGGAGATTTTACTACCGTTCGTTACCAGATACCACAAGTCGTTAAAAGCACTCGAATTAATCCTCCTGGAGGTTCAGAAACGTTTCAAGAGCTTTATCAACTGGGATTCGAGCAAGAAGCCTGGGCACAATTTCAGACAGAAATAAGCGATCGCCCTCTGGGCGGTGGCAGAGCCAATCGCACTGAGTTGAGCATTGCTGACGAATTTACTTATGGTTTATTAAAGCTCTATCAAGGAAAAAATCTCCGAGGAATCAATCAAATTTGGTATCTTGAAGATCGAAATCAACCAGAGGATAAACTGCAATGGCAACAGTTAAGACAAACCCCTGAATATTGGCAAGCTCTTTATCCTTTTCCATTTGAACAAACTATTCTTAAGTGGTCTAAACAGCGTCAGCTTAACCCCTTGTTAGTTACTTCTCTGATTCGGCAAGAATCCCGTTTTGAACCAGAAATTGAATCTTCTGCGGGGGCATTAGGTTTAATGCAGGTTATTCCCCCTACGGCAAAAACCTCAGCCAAAAATATCGGTCTATCCAGCTATTCTCTGACCAATCCAGAAGATAACGTTAATATTGGCACTTATTATCTCGACTTTACCCATAAAAAATATGGCAACAACTCCATGCTGGCGGTTGCTAGTTATAATGCAGGTCCTAATGCTGTAGCCAAATGGGTATCTCGTTATGGCTTACAAGATGCTGATGAATTTGTAGAAAAAATCCCTTATCGTGAAACTAAAGGATATGTAGAATCAGTATTTGAAAATTATTGGAACTATATGCTGGTTTATAATCCAGAAGTAGGAAAATTATTTAAGCAGATGAGTACTCAGTAAACGGGTGAACGAAAAAAGGCGTGGGAATTAAACAATCTTAATCACTTTGAGTAAAGAGTAATGAGTAACGGCACAAAGCTATTCGTTACTTGTTACTTGTTACTTGTTACTTGTTACTTGTTACTTAAACAACGCGAAAATAAAGTTTTGCCACCGTAAATTTCGCTTACCCTCAGTAGACGGCAGCCAGCTTAAACCAGTAAATATCGCTGTGCCAAGAGAGCAGCAGCAACGCGATCTCGCAGTGACAATTTGCTTAAAATTTGGGTAATGTAGTTTTTAATCGTACCGATACTGAGATGCAAGGTTTGGGCGATTTCTTGATTGTTTTTTCCTTGTCCTACTAGCCTTAAGATTTCTAATTCTCGTGGACTGAGTTGGTTGAGGACATCGGTTGATTTGGGATCGGCTGGTTTAAGATTGGCAAAAATTCTAGGAGCGATCGCCGAACTCAATTGAGAATATCCTTGAGCGACAGCACGGATCGCGATCGCCATCTGTTCAGAAGACTTGCGCTTAAGAATATAGCCCATTGCTCCAGCCTGTAAAGATTGCCAGACATATTCGTCATCTTCAAAGGTAGTCAAAATGAGAATTCGCATCCATGGATAACGTTGATGAATCTCGCGAGTAGCACTTACGCCATCACAGATAGGCATACGCACATCCATTAAAATTACATCAGGCTGTAGCTGTTCGCTTAAAGCGATCGCTTCTCGACCATTCCTAGCTTGTCCCACTACTTCTAAATCCTCTTCTGTGGCTAATAAAGTAGCTAAACCCTGACGGAAAATATCTTGGTCATCTACCAGTAATAAACTAATCATCGTGGAATTATCACTAAAATTTTCGTTCCTCGATTTGGTAAGCTGCTAATGCTTAATTTGCCACCCAAACCTTGCACTCGTTCTGTCATTCCCTTTAAACCCGAACCAAAAGTAGATGCAGTCAAATCAAAACCAGTGCCATTATCTTCTAATTGTAAAATAATCTCTTTGGCGGTGAATTTGCTTTGAAAGTCAATGCAAGAAGCGCGGGCGTGTTTCTGAATGTTAATCAATCCTTCTTTAACCACGCAGTAAATTTGATGACTAATGGCAATTGGTAACTGAGGTAAGTTAATCTCCCAATGAATTTGTACAGATTGATCGCTCCTAATTTTCTCCATGAGATTCTTTAAGGCACGATCAAGATCAAAATTAGAATCTCGCATGGTTTTTACTGCATGACTGACATCCTCGATACACTGGCTAGAAAGCATTTTAGCCGTATCTATAGCTTGAAAAGCTTTTTGAAGATTGCGATCGCGTAATTTTTGAGCTACAGCTAATTGAATATCTAAATTAGTCAAAGTATGCCCTAAAGAATCATGTATATCGCGAGCAATACGAGTGCGTTCTAAATCTGCTGCCAAAGTTTCTACCTGTTCGGCTAATGCTTCTGCTCTTTTACGGCTTTTGTATTCGGCACAAACTACCGAGCTAAATGAAATTACAAAAACACTGACTGCAAGATAAATACCCAAAGAGTGTATAAAAATTGTACTTAAATTATGAGAATTAAAACCAAAAGGCGGTTGAAAATCTACAGCTTGATTTAATTCTTGTAATTCTTGAATTTCAGAGACACAATCACTAATAATCCAAACAATTCCCGCGATCGCAGTAATCAGATAAGTTCTTATTTCACCAATTAAAAAAAAGCTTTTGGCAATATAGAGATAGAGTACTAAATCTAAACTGACACCTACGAAATTAGCACAGACCATTAATAGGATTGCTGATAATACATAGATTTGCCTCACTATTAAAGGTCGATCTAGAGGCAATATCCAGCTTAAAACTAGAAAAATTCCGTAAAAAGCCAAGCATAACCCCAAATTATTCTTGCCACTACTGATTCCCATCACCATATGAACTGCAAGAAACAGCCATTCTACGTAACGTAATTTCCCGAAGATTGAGGATAGTGAATTCGCCACTGCATTAGTAAACATTGATGGGTTTGGATCATACAATCTACCAATACCTTAAGACAGATAAAGGGTTTGGAGAGCATGACTCTGGTCATGTTTTTTTGTGACTGAAGGGAATTGGAAAACAAAAATCATAAAGATACTCTCTGAGGTATAGAGATTAATCGTGTTCGAGATTATTAGCAATGAATCCCATAATCAAAAATATTTCTCAACTGACATTTGTTATAGCTGCAATTTTGATAGTCAATGAAATCCTAACTACTCAAGCTGCTACCAAAAAATCCAATTTAGATAGTCTATGTAACAAGTTTCCCCTTAATTCCCGCTGTGAAGATTACGATTATTCTCTGACCGAACTAGAACAGACAAAATTAGAAGAAGATTATGATTATTCTCTAGCCGAACCAGAACAGAAGATATTAGAAATTGAGAGAGAAAGTCTCTGTACCAAATTCCCCCAAAATTCTAACTGTTTAGAAGAGCCACTCCAGGTTCTCAAGGTTCAACTCAATCGCTCGGGTGAAAATGACGAATGGATTCGGATGGAAAAACAGGACAATACTATCAAAATTTTACATACAACACGTGTTAAAAATGATTTGACTTCAGGAATTTTGGATGGTGCTTTAGGTTTTGTTCCTGTTCCTTTACCATTTATCGAATTAAACAACTATAATTGGAAAGATCATCAAGTAACTTCAGTTACCTTCCAACCTGATGGCTGTCAATCAGATATTTGCACAGTTACAGGAATTGATACGTTAATTTTGCCAGAAGGAACAGATCTTTATGCTGGACTGTTAACAGTCAATTATCAAGAAGGAGAATTAGGACGAGCAGTTACTTTACGAGTACCTACCGATGTAGAAAAAGAAACTGTAACTACTGTTACTATTTCTACTCCCGATCCCGATGCTTGGGTGCAACAACAGAGAACAAAATCTAGTTTCAGTAATTAGCAGGGTGATTATTTTATTTTTAAATAAAACAATCACCTATTTAATTTAACTACTTCATTAACAAAGGAATAATTAATAAGGAATAATTAATTATGAAACGATGGTCGGCTAGTCTACTGCTGCTAACTATAGGAGGATATTTATGCTTTCCGCCACAAGTTCACAGTAGTATTGCCAATAGTATTATGAAAGTGCAAATTGAAGGCTTGAAAGAAACAAAAGGACAGATTTGCTTTAGCCTTTTTGCCAGTAACAAAGGATTTCCCGATAGTAGCGACAATACCTTACAAGCAAAATGTATTTCTGTTCAAGAGCGATCGCCAACATTAATAATTGAAGATTTACATCTTGGTACTTATGCCCTAGCTGTATTCCACGATCTTAATGGAGATGGCGAACTAAATCGTAATTTTTTGGGCATTCCCAAGGAAGGATTTGGTTTTTCTCAAAACCCAGAAATTAAAACAAGTTCTCCCAGTTTTGGAGATTCCGCAGTATTAGTTACGGGTGCAGAAACTAATTTACAAGTACAACTACGCTATTTCTAGGTCTACAAGTATCTTGACTTTCTAGATTATTAGCTATAGATAGTTGAAGTTTAGATTTTAGAAACATTTTCTTGTTCAAAGCTTCATAAATTCTTGTTTAAAGCTACATTACGCTCGTTATAAGTATCTATAAAATGTAATTTTAAAGTAGTTTGATTCTATATGAACTCTAATCGTCGTAAATTCCTATTTCTTTTAGGGTCTGGAAGTATCGTCGCTCTTTTCGGAAAATTCGGTGATATCGCTTTGGCAGAAGATGACCTTCAAGGTCCTTTCGAATTACCACCTTTACCTTACGATTATGATGCTCTTGAACCCTACATTGATGCTGAAACAATGAAATTTCATCATGATAAGCATCATGCCGGTTATACCAAGAATTTTAATAAAGCAGTTAGCCAATATCCAGAATTAGCCAGTAAATCTCCTGAAGATATATTACGAACAATTGAGAGTGTACCCCAAGATGTTGCCACTACGGTTCGTAATAATGGTGGTGGTTATGTCAACCATAAAATGTTCTGGGAAATTATGAGTCCTGATGGTGGTGGAGAACCTACGGGAGCGATCGCCGAAGCAATTGCAGCTTCTTTTGGTAGTTTTGCAGCATTTAAAGAACAATTCAGCGAGGCTGGTAGTAAACAGTTTGGTAGCGGTTGGGCTTGGCTGGTTTTAGATCCAGACCAGCAGCTAAAGGTAATCATGACTCCTAATCAAGACAGTCCTCTGATGGAGGGCATGTACCCTGTCATGGGACTTGATGTTTGGGAACACGCCTACTATTTGAACTATCGTAACGAACGGGGTAAATATATCGAGAATTGGTGGAATGTTGTTAACTGGGATGAGGTAAATAGACGTTATCAACAGGCGATCGCTTAGATAAGATTTCAATTAAAGAGTTTAATTAGAGAATTTTGCGTCCGACAAGAATTTCTCTAACTTCTAACATCGCCGAATAAGTAGGAATAATATGCAAAGTTTCTGTTTCTGGAGTGAATTCTAAAGCAGCATTAATCGCCTGTTGCAGATCCTCTTTAACTACCAGTTTGAAATTAGTTCTCTCAGTTGCAATTTCTTCAGAACTATAGGTTAATCGTAATGCCATATCGTAAGTGCGATCGCCACTGACAACTAAAGTTCCTCCTAGCTTAACTAATTCTTCTGTATCCACATCCCAAATCCAAGAAACATCAGTACCATCAGGAATACGATCATTTAATACTAATAGAGTTACATTTGATTTTCCTGTCTTCTTAATATTATTTACTGCTCTAATAGTTTCATTCATACCTACAGGGTTTTTGGACAATAAAATCCGCACTTGTTTATTGTCAATTTCTAATTCTTCGGCACGACCAAATGCGGCTTTAAAGTTTTTGATGGTACTAAAAATATCATTAGTTTCAATGCCAATTTCTTGAGCCAACAAGCTTGCCGATAACGTATTGTATTTGTTGTAAACACCGATGAGAATTTGAGGATATTCTTGGCTATCTAATGATGTTTTACTTTTAGTAAAACCACAGCTCGGACATTGATAATCCCCTAAATGAGATAAATAAACTCCCTGATAATCTAAAAGGTGTCCACAACGAGGACAATAAATTGAATCGACGGCATGGGGTATTTCCTCAAGATACAATTCTGGTTCATTTAGTCCAAAATAGAGAACTTTTTGAGGAAGCTGTTGTCCGAGGCTAGAAAGAGTGGGATCGTCAGCATTCAAAATAATCGTTGTGTCTTTTGGTAATGGTGCGATCGCCTTAGCCCAACGTTGAGCAATCGTATCGACTTCTCCGTATCTATCTAATTGATCGCGAAATAAATTGAGAGCTAGAATATACTTCGGCTGACAGTCTTTTAATAGCAACGGTAAGATATTCTCATCTACTTCCAGGATGGCAAAGTCGGCAGAGAGTTTACCTGTGATGTCTGTACTATTTAAGAGGGCTGTAATCAAGCCATTGATAAGATTAGCACCACTGGAGTTATGCACCACTTGAAAACCAGAATCAGCTAAAATTTGTTTTAACAACAAAGAAGTTGTGGTTTTACCATTTGTCCCCACTACCAAAATCACACCATTACTTACTTGTTCAAATAAGAGTGGTAGCAATTTAGGGTGAAGACGACGAGATATTTCTCCTGGTAATACTGAAGCTGCGCCCAAACGCAGTGACCTAACTATCCCCGTAACAGTTTTTGCCACTCCTACAGCCAAACCTAAACGAATTTTATCTAATAGTTGCATCGTATATTGTTGAGCAGAACATATAGCCGTACAAAGTTACGTTAGGACAAGTTTATTTGATTGCTCGTAAGTAATGAGTAACGAGTAACGAGTAATGAGTGTCCTAATAAAACTTCGTATTGCTATATATCTTGATAACCTATTTTGTCTGGTTTTGCAGAGTAAATTAGCTAAGCTTAAATATCTATAACACGCTTGATTTGAATTAATAATGCTTAATTCTGAACTATCTTGTTGTTAATTTATCTTTCAAAACTATATTTATCTCTGGGGGAACTTTCCCCCAGACCCCCAGTTGGGGAAGTGACGGCTTCCCCAAACCCCTTCGTAACTAAAGTTTAGTCAAAATATCTACTTTGCTAGCTAATTCGTACTTGAAATGACGAGTTTAATTCACGTAAGAGGTATAACAAGTACAGATATAAGGAGTTTAGAAATTAGTTATTGGCGTTATGTGCTGAGATTGACTTAATTCGTATTCTACACTTGGCGTAGATATAGCAATACGGACTTACATTAGGACACTCATTACTCGTTACTCGTTACTCGTTACTTGTTACTTACGAGCAATCAAATAAACTTGTCCTAATACAACTTTGTACGGCTATACTTTGCCACAGCCTTGATTAGCAGGTACGGCTTCCATCATTTTTCGGGGATAGGAGAGATCTAAGTTACTCATTAACTCAATAAAACTTTGGCGATCGCGTGCTTTAAAGCGAGGATTCAAATGTTTTTCTTCACCGATAGTAGATACAGTTCGACCATGATAATCATGAGCAGGATAGACCAGAATATGATCGGCTAAAGTAAATAATCTGTTCGTTACCGAATCATAGAGCTGACCAGCATCTCCATTTTGGAAATCGGTACGCCCACAGCCACGAATTAGAAGGGCATCACCAGTCAAGACTCTGTCTTGATTAACTAGATAAGCCATATGGCTATCCGTATGTCCTTTAGTTTCAATAGCTTGGATTTCAATATTACCCAGTTTAATTATTTCTCGATCTTGAATAAAACTATCAGCGCAGTTAACAGCAGCATTTGTAGGGACAATTCCCTCACAGCCTGTTAATTGGCGTAATTTATCCGTACCAGTAATATGATCGGCATGAATATGGGTTTCTAAACAGAATTTGAGAGTGAGATTTAGTTCTTCTAGCAACTTAAGCTCATGTTCTACTTGTTCTAAAACTGAGTCAACCAAAATAGCTGTTTTAGTGTCAGGATCGGCAATCAAATAACTATATGTACTAGATTCACGATCAAATAGCTGCCTAAATATCATATAAGCCTCAATGAATAATCATAGTTTTGTTTGAAGATATTAAATTGCCTTGTAATTAATCTATGTATTATGAACTACCATTTTCAAATAATGTATTACCAAAAAAAATCAGTAACGTCAATCAACTAGCCAAAAAAACAGTTTAGAGAGAACTACATAAACGTTTAACAATATTTGCCTTAGTGAACAGGATAAGCTTAGATAGCTTTAATTTGTTATTTGAGGCAACACATATATGCGGGCTTTATTGTTATATCCTATATTTCCCCAAAGTTTCTGGTCATTTGAGAAAACTCTAGCGTTGTTGAACTGTAAAGCTCTGATGCCACCCTTGGGTTTAATTACTGTAGCGGCCATCTTGCCTCAAGAGTGGGAATTCAGACTAGTTGATCATAATATTAGAGAAATTACTGATTCGGATTGGGATTGGGCTGAGTTAGTAATTATTTCCGGTATGATTGTCCAGAAAGATGATCTCTTAGCGCAAGTAGCAACGGCTAAACGCAAGGGGAAATTAGTAGCTGTTGGTGGTCCTTATGCCACTACTTCTCCTCAAGAGGTACAAGCAGCTAATGCTGATTTCTTAGTTTTAGACGAGGGAGAAATAACCTTACCAATGTTTGTAGCTGCTCTTGAGCGTGGCGATCGCCAAGGCCTTTTTCGAGCAACAGAAAAACCAGCCGTCACAGAAACGCCTATTCCCCGTTACGATCTTTTGGAGCTTGATGCCTATGATAATATGTCGGTGCAGTTTTCTCGTGGCTGTCCATTCCAATGTGAATTTTGTGACATCATTGTCCTTTATGGACGTAAACCTCGGACTAAAACTCCGCAACAACTATTAGCAGAATTAGACTGTATCTACGATTTAGGTTGGCGTGGTGCAGTATTTATGGTGGATGATAATTTTATTGGCAATAAGCGCAACGTTAAATTATTGCTTAAAGAATTAAAGGTTTGGATGGCAGAAAAAAAATATCCTTTTGGTATAACCACAGAAGCGTCGGTAGATTTAGCCCAAGATGATGAGTTACTTAAACTGATGGTGGAATGTAACTTCAAAAAAGTCTTTTTAGGAATCGAGACTCCAGACCAAGATAGCTTAACTCTGACTAGTAAATTCCAGAACACTCGCGATCCTCTGACTGAGTCCATTGATAAAATTACCAAGGCTGGTATGCAGGTTATGGCTGGGTTTATCATCGGCTTTGATGGAGAGAAACCCCAAGCTGGCGATCGCATAGTGCAGTTTGTGGAACAAACCGAAATTCCCCTGGCAATGTTTAGTATGCTCCAAGCATTACCCAGTACGGCTCTTTGGCATCGGTTAGAAAAAGAAGGTAGATTGCTCAACTCAGGAGCAAATATTAATCAGACGACCTTGATGAACTTTGTTCCTACCAGAGCAATTGAAGACATTGCGACTGAATATGTCAATGCCTTTTGGAAACTGTACGATCCAGCAAATTATCTAGATCGAATTTTTCGCTATTACATGAAGTTAGGTGATGCCAAGAATGCTAAATCCCTCAGACCAAGTTGGAAGACAATTAGGGCATTATGCTTAATCTTGACCAAACAAGGTATTCTTGCTGAGACTCGTGGGCTATTTTGGCGTAATCTGATTCGAGTAATACTAAAAAAACCACGTCAAATTGAAATTTATCTAACTCTTTGTGCTTATTTAGAACACTTTACTGAATATCGTCAGATCGTCAGAGAGCAAATTACTACTCAGCTTGCCAATTATATGGCTTCTCGACCTAAAGAGAAGAGTATGATCAGTTAAGGCGATCGCCTGAATCAATATCAAACCAATGAATTTTATCGGGCTTTATTGCCAAGGGAATTGTTTTATTTTCCCACTGCTTATCGCCTGGTAACAATGCTCTAATGGTTATCTCAGAGTTTTGAAGTTTAACACTGACCAAGTTGTCTTTACCCAACTGCTCAACCAAATATACTTGACCCATAATACTTGGCTCTTCTTCTGAATGAGCAAGATGGACATCTTCAGGTCGAATACCAAAGACAACCTGAGTAAGTTGTTTTCCCAAATTAGAGATATCAAGCTTATGTCTGCCTAAAATTGCCTGATTATCTTCGCATTGTAGAGTTAATAAATTCATTTGGGGGCTTCCAACAAAGCTGGCAACAAACTCATTAGCCGGATGAGAATAGATGCGGCTGGGAGGATCTAATTGCTGGATTAACCCCTGATTTAAGACCGCCACCTTGGTTGAAAGAGTCATAGCCTCAGTTTGATCGTGAGTCACATAGACTACGGGTTTATTTTGGTCTTTAAATAGCTGTTTTAACTGAGCTCTTACTTGTTCCCGCAACAGAGCATCCAAATTACTTAAGGGCTCATCTAATAAAAATACTTCTGGATCACGCACTAACGCCCTAGCCAGAGCTACTCTCTGTCTTTGCCCCCCAGACATCTGACCTGGCTTGCGATTAAGTAAACTAGTCAACTCTAGTTTGTGAGCTGCATCATTAACTCGGCGTTTAATCTCGTCCTGAGGCATTTTGCGTAGTTTAAGAGCCGTGGCAATATTTTCTCCGGCAGTCATGTGAGGATAGAGAGCATAGCTTTGAAATACCATTGCCATATTGCGATCGCCTGGAGCAGCATTATTGAGATTTTCATCACCAATAAACACCTGCCCTTTAGTAGGAGGCTCTAAACCTGCAATTAGGCGTAGTAAGGTAGATTTTCCACATCCCGAAGGACCCAATAAAGTTAGAAATTCACCATCATTAACTTCTAAAGAGATATCTTTGACAGGAATTACATCTGGACGATATTTCTTTTGCAGATTTTGTAATTTTAGTTGTGCCATGTTCTAATAGATCACTCAATAACTCTTTTTTTTAGCTTTTACAATAGGAATATAAACAATAAGAGTTTAGTTTATATTCAGCTCAGATCCTAATGGCAATCACAATACAGCAGTTAGCTCAATTTAAACAGTCAAAAAAAACTATTATTTCTCTGACTGCCTGGGATTATAGTCTGGCGCAAGTACTAGATGCAGCAGGAGTAGACATAATCTTGGTGGGAGATTCCTTAGCAATGGTAGGTTTAGGTTACTCAAGTACCTTGCCCGTTACCTTGGATGAAATGATTCATCATGCCAAAGCTGTCTGTAAGGGCGTCAAACACGCCCTAGTTGTCTGTGACTTACCCTTTATGAGCTATCAGGCTAGCGTAACTCAAGCAATGAATGCAGCGGGAAGGGTTCTCAAAGAAACCAATGCTGCTGCCGTTAAGTTAGAAGGAGGACATCCCCGTGTACTGGAAACTGTTGCCGAATTAACCGCTATTGGTATTCCAGTAATGGCTCATGTAGGTTTAACTCCTCAATCATTTCGGATTTTGGGCTACAAGCAACAGGGCAAAACTGTCAATGAAGCTAATTTAATTCTCGACCAGGCGATCGCCCTGGCTCAAGCAGGAGCATTTGCCATTGTTTTAGAACATATTCCTAGTGAGCTAGCTGCCACGATTACGACTAAAATTCCCATCCCTACCATAGGTATTGGTGCTGGAAATCAATGTGATGGTCAGGTATTGGTAACAGCAGATTTCTTGGGGTTATCTAGGAGAAAACCTCCTTTTGCTAAATCTTACGTCAACTTAAGAGAAGTTATCACTCAAGCTGTAGATGACTTTAGAGAAGAAGTACAAGAACAGAAATTTCCAGCATCTTAATGTTCTTAATTTAAGGAGCTTTGCTCCTATAGCATTACGTATTTAGGTTAGGACACTTTTTGAAACTGATACTTGCTACTTGCCCTTCGGGAGGTGCCCTAAAGGACTTCCTTCGGTCGCGCATTCCCTTGCCCAGATAACGCTCCTGGGTAAACGCCGTAGGTCGACGCGGTGAAGCAGTGCGGTCTTGGGGGTTTCCCCCATGAGCAACTGCTGAATCCTTTAGGGGGTCGCACCTCTACTTGCTACTTACAAGCCTGCAAATTTGCTTGTCCTAACATAACTTTGTACAGCTATAGCTATCAGCTATCAGCACTAAAAAATAAAAAACTTCCAGTACTGATTAGTTGACTGGAAGCTTTAGTATGTTCAGTTGTTTAAGAGAGTTTGTTTCTCTGGTCTAATTTCCTTGAGACTTATTTTCCTTTGAATGAATTGACCCAAGACCTTAACTCTTCTTTGGCAACTTCTCGACCACCTAATCCAAAAGCCAGAGCGATCGCCACGGCAATTCCACCGAGAATCAAGCCAAAAGCTAGGTTAACGATGTTCGGTGCAATACCCATACGATTAAGCGCCATCGCTCCCACTAAGGTAATAATCGCAATGCGGGCAGATTGAGCTAATAAACGGGACTGAGAGGTACCAGAAGATAAAATTAGGTTGAAAGCTAAATTTGCTAGGTATAGACCAATAGCAAACACTATGATCCCGATTAAAACTTGACCCGCGATCGCTAAGATAATTCTAAAGACATCTTCTAAGGCAGGAATACCCAAGATATCTACAGCCGTCAGAGTAGCAACTAACATAATGCCCACTAAAGCGAGCAATCCAACTAACTCCGAGGGGGTTTTAGAACCAACTGTAGGTTGAGTTTGGATCATTGTAGGCTGTTCTGTACCCATACCCAATTCAATTGGCTCACCTAAAGGTGGCGTGCTTGGAGGTGTAACTCCAGTATCAGTTGCAGTTGAGATTCCTAGCCATTGCAACAAGTTGTTAAAGCCAATATTAGTCAGAATATTAGTGATAAATTCAGATACAAATTGCCCCGCAACATAGAAGAATGCTAAAACAACCCCCGCAGCAAAAATTTTAGGCATCAAGTCTAGGACCTGATTCAGCATATCTGTCGCCGGTTCAGAAATTGCACTGATTTGCAGCTGTTCTAAAGCAGAAATTATACCTGGAATTAGAATTAGTACAAATACTACTGTGCCAATAATTGAAGATAAAGACTGTTTCCCTGCTCCACCAGAAAATCCAATTTTGCGACCAATATTGTCTACTCCAGTAGCAGCTAGTAGGTTGCTTACAATGCGTCTCACAATATTGGCAATAAACCAGAATACAGCTCCTATAATTATTGCACCTAAAATATTGGGTAACATTGCCAGAACTTCATCCAGCATATTTTGGATTGGCTGAAGAGTTCCGTTGAGTTGTAGTGCGCTGAGAACTGCTGGTAAAAATAGCAGAAAAATAAACCAATATAGCGCATTACCTAGAGTATCAGTTAAGGAAAAATCAGCAGAACTTGCGGTATCCAGACCCAAACGCTGCTCAATATTTAAAGCCCCTAAACCTCTGGTAACTATAGTCTTGACTATTGTAGCTACTACCCAAGCAATACCTAATAAAGCTGCTGCTTTAAGAATTAGTGGCAAAGACCCTGTTATCTGTGATAGTAGTGTTCTGATAGGATCTGAGACAGCATCAAGTTGAAGAGCCTCTAAAAACGCTACTACTGCAAACAAAATGATCAGCCAATAAAACAAAGTAGCAATCCAATTTTCAATTGGAATGGAGTCTCCTCCTCTTTGTCCAGAGACGGCAGCTGCTATACGGTTATCAATATCAGTACTGCTAAGTAACTTTTTAATGATTCCTTTGACTATCGATGCCACAATTACACCCAAAATCAGGATGACAATTGCCTTGAGTACACCTAATGCTGAAGAACCCAAATTACCATTAATCAGATTAGATATCTGATTACCACCTCCAGCTTGTGCTAAGAGTAAAGGATCAAGTGACGAAATATTACTAAGTATCTGTGTCATGTTCTTTAGTCTTAATTCATCTAGTTATTTCCGCCATAAATACTAGCGGCAAATCATATAGATGTCTTGTTATTTTCACAAGCAAATATATTTTTCTGCGATAATTATGCCAAATTAAATCCAGATTGCTTAAAAAGTTAATCTTCTTAGCTCTTTTTACGCCTATTTGCCTAGTTAAAACTTAACAATTTCTTGTTTGTTAAAACACAATCATTGATTACCTTCTAGAAATGGCTGAATGTTTCACTTTTAATTTAACGTTAAAAAAATATTAATTTCGTGTTGTTAGGGATTATTAACTTTGTAGTTCATTTTTTCATTTACTTTTAATTTGCGATAAATTTTATGCCATCGTCTCAAGTTTTTGAACAATCCATTAGTATCAAAGCTAGTTCTGTGATCGTCGAAGAATGTTTGACTAATTTAAAATTAATGCATCTTTGGCTAAATCCGATGTTGAAATGTGAGCCAATTGGGAAGTGGAATACCAATTTAGGAGGTCTCAGCCGTTTTACAATTAAGATTCCTGTACTGCAACCAAGTCTTAGAAGTGTTGTCGTTGAAAGAGAGCCTGGTCTTATTGTCTGGGAATTTGATGGTTTCTTCCAAGGACGCGATCGCTGGGAATGTCAACCTATGGCTGAGGGGACTTTTTTGCTCAATCGTTTTGAATTTAAGATTCCCAATCCAGTTGTGAGCTGGGGGTTCAATACTTTTGCTGCTGGTTTAACTAAAAGAGATATGCAAGCTCAATTACGACGACTAAAAAAGGTAGCAGAGCAAACTTACCGTGATACCGATCAGTAATCAGTAACCAGTAACCAGTAACGGGTGAACGAAAAAAGGTGTGAGAGTTAAATAATAGAGACGCTTTAAGTAACGAGTAAAAATTGACTCCTCACCGCCCTAAAGAGTCGGTGATTCTGGTTTTTAGTTTTTAGTTTTGTCTTACGAAGTTTGCTCAAGCGGGGGAACCCCGCCACCGCAACTTCGCGCTAGTTTTTAGTTCAAATTGACTACTAATTACTAATTACTAATTACTAAAAGAAGTCTTCCTAGAAGAAAGAGGCTTTAAACCCAGAACGATGGTAACGAGTAACGGCAATTAAAATTTTTGCTACCGTAAATTTCGCTCACCCATCAGTAACCAGTAATCAGTAATCAGTAATCAGTAATCAGTAATCAAAAGTTGTCGATTGATTGTAGATAGAGGAACCTTGTAAAAGTATTGTTGTTGAAAATGTTCTTCTTTGATTGCCAAAAGAAAATAATTAATCTGAGACTGCAAACCTACACTAATATTATTTTCTTGCCAAGAAAACTGATATAAATCATCTTGAAATTTATATTTGAATCCCGCTTTTTCCAAAGCTTGTAATCCCAGCATAAATGTATGATCGCTTAGATTTAATTTTTCTTGTATTCGTGATTTAGTAACTTTTTGTTGAGTGCGACTTAAGTATTTAGCAATACCAATTAATTGTCGCCAAATTGCTATTACTTCATCTATGAGCTCAGGGGTGTAAGCCAGAACTAGAGAGCGATCGCAGTTTGTCGCCTGAAGATATTTTTGGCGGATGTCGCCCCAATCAGCAGGGCATTGTTGCAAGATATTGACTTGTGATAAAGGAATTTCTAAATTGTCTAGGTTTTGTGGCGTAGAACGTCGATCTATTAATAAATTTGTCTGTTCTATATTGGAGTTTAACCAAGAACTTTCAGACATTAACCGTACTGCTATTAATCTCAGTTCGTACCTTTTATGAAAAGTATTAAAATCCAATTCGGCGATCGCCTCACATTTTCCGGTTATGGGAATTTCATCTTTATAGTGTCCCCACCAAAGACCAGGAAATCCTTCATTACTTGAATCATCCCAAATATTAAAAGTAGTCCTGATATATTGAACTTTTTTTCCTTGTCTATCTTGAATATTTTTGTTCCAAACGTTCTTAAACCAGCAGTTTTGAATCAGTAATTTGGGAATTGGATTGCCCATTCCATAGGGTTCAAGTAGCCTCAATTCTTCAAATAAATCATGACCCAACTCTGCTACCGTCACTACCAAATCAGCATCAATCTGGGGTACCATTTCAGCAAAAGCAACCTTTTGTCTGAGTTGCTGATTAATCCCTTCTCTAAACAAATTTAGATTAGCCAAAGGTAAACTCAGCCCCGCAGCAAAAGGATGTCCACCAAAGCGGTGAAGTAAATCTGCTTGTGACTTAACCAATCGATAGAGATCAATGCCATTAACAGATCTTGCCGATCCCCTAGCCATTACTTTTTCGGAATTATCACCCCCACCAGTACTTAATAACACCGTAGGACGACCATACTCTTGGGCAATTTGTCCCGCAGCCAAACCTAAAACACCTCCTTGCCACTGAGGATCTTCCAGGACAATAACCGAGGTAGTAGATAAATCTAGCTGCTGTAATTTTTTCTGGACTTGTTTGATGGTGTCTTTCTGTAAAGACTTACGACGGGTATTAGCTAATTCAGCCTCTTCTGCCAACTGGCTGCAATGTTGTACATCTCGACTAGTAAGTAACTCGACACAGAAACTAGCATCACCATGGATGCGGCTGACAGCATTGATTCTTGGTCCTAAACCAAAGGAAATATCAGTAGGGCGATCGCCATTGCGACGACATAAATCCAGTAATTTGGCTACTCCGGGACGGGTCATAGTAGTAGGCTTAACCTGTTTTTGCAATTGCTTAATACCAACCTGCGCCAAATAACGACAGTCGCCTTTTAATTCCACCAAATCAGCAATTAAACCGATAGCAACTAAGTCCAATAAATTCTCGATTGGCTGTTGCGGAACATCGGGTAAAGTTTCGTAAAGTGCTTCAACTAATTTATAAGCTACTGCTACCCCGGAGAGATTATAGAGAGGATGTTCTGGTTCCAAATAACGAGGATTAATAATTGCGGTTACTTCAGGACGAGATTCAGGTAGAGTGTGATGATCAGTAACAATAATATCGATACCCAACTCCTGAGCATATTTAATTTCCTCCAAGTTGGTGCTGCCCGTGTCACAAGTAACAATTAACTTAGTTCCCTTTTCAGCTAACCTAGCTATGCCAGGATTATTTAGTCCATGGGATTCCGTTAAGCGATTGGGAATATAATAATCTAGCTGTAAATGCTGCGAAAAAAACTGCCCCAATCCATCCCACAATACACTCGTAGAAGTAATCCCATCCGCATCAAAATCGCCCCAAATTGTAACTTTTTCAGTGCGATCGCGAGCCTGTTGTAAACGCGACACTGCCCATTCCATTTCCAAACCAAAGGCGATCGCACTAGCAGGCTGATATAAGTTTGGGTTTAGAAATCCTGGTAATTCTTTTAAATCTTGAATTCCCCTTTGCCAGAGTAATTGAGCGCAATATTTTGCATCGCAGCCAATAATACTGGCAACTCCTTCAATAAATTCCAAGGGTACGTCTGATGCAGATACAATTTGCCACTTAGCTTGGGGAGTATTCATTTATTGATTACCAGCCATATAATTCTTAATTGAGTAATGAGTCAGAAGTAATGAGTAATAAATAATTACCTACTAACTTAAGCTTGCCGTAAGTGAGAAATTTTTAACCGAGAAGCATTACCTAAATTCCTATTTCCCTAACTCCCCACATCTTGTCTAATCAATCAAAACTTCTCTGGTTTAATACAAGTCTTTAAACACTGCATAAACTCTAGCCTCAGACATATTTTAGTTCAGATAACTATTTATTGATGGAGTTGAGTCAATGAGCTGGTTAATTGCATTAATAGTAACTGGTATTGCCAGGTACTTGACAATCAAACTTACTGAAGAGATCGAATCTATGTCTGCAGGTTTAGTAGCTTGTCTTGGTATATTCGTAAGCGTATTTTTGGCTCCTCTGTTACTCAAGTTAGCTATACTAGCTATTTTACTTATATTTCCCAAAATAAACTTAGTTTAGCTAGTTTTTACTTTTTACTTCTTACCTAAACCCCGTCCACATTGAAAACTGGAGTTTTGCTGGTTAAATAAAGTTTGAGTTAGAAGAATCAAGAACAACTTTTTACTTGCTACTTGTTACTTGTTACTTTCTCGAACAGTTACATTAAAAACTACAGGTTTCAACAGCGTGGTTGGATATGCTGAACTAAATTCAGCATCCCCCACGCTCAAACTAGATGCGGTTTAAATACCCTTAAACCCAACTTGGTCGTCCATTTGCCCCATGCAAATCTTACTCTTATCCAGTAATTTATTTTGACGCGCTATTCCGACTTGGTTAAAAATAATCCCGATAATGATAACTGTGCCTCCGATGTAGTGTGCTACTGTAGGAACCTCTCCCAAGATAAGAAATGCAGCTATGATACCAGCAATAGGACTGATAGAATTTGCTAAAGCTACATCCGCAGCATTAGTAGTTTTTAAACCTTTCAACCAAGCTACTTGACCACCAACAACAATCACTGCTCCATAAAGTATCATCCATTGCCAGACTATAGGTGTAGTTACATCCATAAAATGTCCAATGCCATATAACTTTATTGCTAAGACAAAAAAGATTACAGTTCCGAACGCAGTACGAAAGATAGTAAATATGCCTAAGGGAATTTGATCTAATCTATTTTTACTAATAACAGTTGATATAGCCAAAGCGATCGCGCCAATGGCAGTCATTAATTCTCCTTTACCAATGCTAAAACCTCCGCCCATATTAATGGCACTGCTATCTGTTGGTTGCAGCACAATGGTTAGAATGACTCCCACAAAGGCTAAAATTGCCCCAATTACAATCCAGCTAT
Source organism: Pleurocapsa sp. PCC 7319 (assembly GCF_000332195.1). NCBI lineage: Bacteria > Bacillati > Cyanobacteriota > Cyanophyceae > Pleurocapsales > Pleurocapsaceae > Pleurocapsa > Pleurocapsa sp. PCC 7319. Next base: position 1,442,519 of record NZ_KB235922.1, on the reverse strand, counting down.
TTACTCTCTCCCGCAAAATCAAGACTGATAGAGCTAAAGTGAGGGGAGGTTCAATCCTGCTAATCAGCACCACATTGTTTACTGCCGTCTGTTCCAAAGCGAAAAAAATAAAGGCTGGTGCTAATGCCCCCGCTAAAATAGCGACTACAATTAAACTAATCCAATCCGCAGCAGAAAGCCTATTTAAGGCTCTGGGACTCCATTCTTTGCCATAAATAGCAATTAGAGCCAATAAGGCGCAGATATTCCCAACAAACAGAACATTACAAAAGGAAATGGGATTTCTGCCATCGATTAAATTATCTGCCCCTAATTCTGTTAATCTGCGAGTTACTGAATTGGAAGCAGCAAAAATTAAAACAGCTATTAGTAAATAGCCACGTCCAGGTATCTTATTAAGTAGCATTATTATGCCTTAGTGATTTGGTTGTTAATTATCGCAGTACGTTAATTGGTTAGAGGACATCTGAAAAGTTATTTTTTTACATTTGAGTTCTTGGTTTTGCCCCCCAAACCCAATTCTGGGGGGGGAGAGCAGAATTACAAGTCCCCCAAATTTGGGGGATTTAGGGGGCTTTGATTTAACAAATGAGACTTTTCAGACAACCTCTTAGGACAAGTTTAGTTAACTGCTCGTAAGTAATGAGCAATAAGTATCCTAATACAAGTCCGTATTGCTACAAATGATAAGTTTATCGAACTTTCCCGAAATATTGACCTTCTAAAATATATATATCGCTTAAAATAACGGTATATTTTCATAAAAGCTCTAAGCTCCAAGCTCTAGGCTTTAAGCTCCTCCTCTCTGATCTTGCAGAGATAAACTTCGATCTGGTCTAATTCCAGTAAATCAAATAAAAGCTAGCCCACAAACAAAGGGAATGAAAGCCAATGAACTTTTGAAGAAATATGCAGCAGGGGAAAGGAATTTTCAGCGTCTAAATCTAAAAGGACAATCTTTTAAGAGAAAAGACCTTTCAGGAGCAGATTTTAGTGAGGCGGATCTTCGCAGTACTAACTTTACAGGTGCAAATCTCAGAGGGGCTAAATTTACTGGTGCGAAGTGTGGACTACAAAAACGTTGGGCAGCACTCTTAACTATTCTTTCCTGGCTACTAGCAGTCATATCAGGATTGTTCTCAATATTTGCTGGTGCTTTTATTTCACTAATTTTTGACTCCGACTTAACTAATCAAATTGCAGGTTGTGTTAGTTTACTAGTACTAGTTATATTTCTGATTGCAATTATACCCCAAGGAATAAGAGCAGTAGCAGTAGCAGTAGCAGTAGCAGTAGCAGTAGCAGTAGCAGGAGCATTCGCATTCGCATTCGCAGGAGCAGTAGCAGTAGCAGTAGCAGTAGCAGTAGCAGTAGCAGTAGCAGGAGCAGGAGCAGGAGCAGTAGCAGGAGCAGTAGCAGTAGCAGTAGCAGGAGCAGGAGCAGGAGCAGGAGCAGTAGCAGTAGCAGTAGCAGGAGCAGTAGCAGGAGCAGGAGCAGGAGCAGGAGCAGTAGCAGGAGCAGGAGCAGGAGCAGGAGCAGTAGCAGTAGCAGGAGCAGGAGCAGGAGCAGTAGCAGTAGCAGGAGCAGGAGTATTTATTGGTTGGCGTGCTTTGAAAGGTGATGCCAGAGATGCTTGGGTGCGTTCTTTTGCCATTGCTTTTGCTGCTACGCGGGGTACGAGTTTTCGAGGTGCCGATTTAACTGATGCTAATTTCACAGGAGCTAGATTAAAAAGCACAGATCTCAGAAAAGCTACCCTAACTCGTGTTCGTTGGTATGGGGCGAAAATGCTAGATCGGGTGCGCCCTGGAGATACTTATCTAAAAAGCACTCAAGTAAGGCAATGGCTGATTGGTAAAGGAATTGACAAGAATTTTGATGGTCAAAAGTTACAGGGTATTAATCTTCAAGGAGCAGAGCTGACAGATGCTAGCTTTATTGATGCCAATTTAAGTGAGGCTAATCTACAGGATGCAGATTTATCCAGAGCCAAACTGGTACAGACGCAGTTAGATAAAACGGACTTTACAGGAGCTACTCTCACAGGAGCTTTTATTGAAGATTGGGGCATCACCTCAAATACTGTATTGAATGGGGTGAGATGCGAATATGTCTTTATGCGTCTGCCGACTGACAAAGACCCCGATCCATATCGCAAACCTGACAATCGGTTAGAAGTGTTTGCAGACGGTGACTTTGGCGATTTTATCCAGCCTGTTTTTGATACCCTCGATCTCTATCACAATCAAGGAGTAGACCCAAGGGCGATCGCAATATCTTTTAAGGAATTGGCGGAGAACAATCCCGATGCGGAACTGGAAATAGTAGCAATGGAAAGAAAGGGTGCAGATAAATTGCTGCTTAGAGCTAAAACATCTGCAAAAGCTGATAAGTCCCAACTGAGTGCTGATTATTTTGAGACTTACAATGAACTTAAAGCTTTAGCAGCAGTAGAAGTTGCCCAACTAATGGAAGAAAAGGACGACCGTATTGCCAGTTTAGAAAATATGGTCGATACGGCACTAAAACGCCCTGGCTTCTATGCTTCAAACTATCATCAACAAGGAGATAATAATATGGCAGGCGATCGCAATATTGAAAATATTAAAGGGGATTATGTTGAAGACCAGAAAACTGACCAAAGCCGAAACCTAAATATTTCAGGTGGAACTGTTAATGCTAGTGGTGCAGGAGCATTCAGTTTAGGGGATATTAACGGTACTGTTGCTAATGCCATTAACCAGCTACCATCTTCATCTAATCCAGAGGAACCAGGTATCAAAGATTTATTGACTGAAATTCAAGCAGCAATTGACGATCCTCAATTGTCTGAAGATGATCAAAAGCAAGTTCTAGAACAGTTACAAATACTGGCGGAAGCAGGACAAAATCCGCAAGCTGAAACTATGCAGAAAAAAGCTGAACGGGCAGTAGGTTTTTTAGAAGTAATAGCCAAAGGAGTAGAACCAGCTTCAAAATTAGCTAAAGCTTGTGCCAAAGTTCTACCTAAAATTCTCGCCTTCTTTGTGTAATCCAACAATTCGCTAAAAAGCGATCGCCTGTGCTGGTACGGCGAGTGCGTGCGATCGCTGCGACCAAAAAGCAAACGAGCATCTTTGAATAATGATTATATAGCACCACGAGAAAATATTAGGACATTTTCTATTCCCTGTTCCCTTTGAACCAATATCTTCTGTCCTAAGCTTAAAGCATAATGCTATATGATGAATGTTCTACAATCCTTTTGTCAATAGGCTTTGAAATAAAAAAAATAGCCCAAGATTTTTCTTGGACTGAAATGCAGAAATTGCTCTAAATATCAAATTATAATGAGATTATTTGATTTTAATAGCTAGTTGTTAATGGCATTCATTTTTGTTTGATAATGACTGGTCCCTTTATATTCCTAGTTGCTATCTTAGGATTGCCATGATAATAAATAGCTCCCGCACCATTCATCGCTATATCGAGTTTCTCATTTGCTTGAACTTGTATCATTACAGACCCAGACAAATCAAGCTTAACTTTCTGTGATGCAAATTTCTGGGCATCAAAGTTTGCTTGACCGGATATCGTTACATTTAGTTCTCCGGTTTTTCCAAATATCTTAGAGTTAGAACTACCATTTAAATTAATATTTGTCTGCTCATTTTTGAGGTTATTTACTCGGATATTATTGGCGCCTAAAGCATAAATGTTGTTTAAGTTAATAGCTGAGATTTTAATTTTAATATCTTCATCATTAGGAATTTTACTTTTGGGAAAAATAAATAAAGTATTATCCCTTACTTCTGTTTGAACTAATGTCAAAATATCTTTAAAGCTTTGGAGTTCAATACTTGGCTCTTCTTGGCAAACAATTTCGATACTATAGTCTCCCTGAATGTTAATTGAATCAAAGTTTTCAACTTGTCTAGTCTCTTTGTTTAACATAACTTTTTGTTCCATGTTAGCTGCACTCAAATTAATAATTGGTCTACTATTTGTTAGTACAAAAAATATAACTAATGAAGCTAGAGGGAATCCTATAAGAGACAGTATGGTTTTACTTTTCATGAGACTACCTTTAAGGGGCATATCGGTTAAAACAAGTTATTTTGTTTATACTAAATAAGAAGATTGGTACAAAGACTTTTTTGTACCAATCACTCTCAAAAGCCAAATACTTGCTAGCTTTTTTACATCTTAAGGATCCAACTTGGAGCTCCGAGTTACGTAGCTAGCTTCTCGCGTTAACGAGTACTCCGAACTTATGTGATATTGATAGTCACCCTACAATCACCTACAGTATTATCGCAATTACCAATGTTAGTAACAGCGCAACCACCCATAATAGCTTGTTCATTATCATCAAGCTCAGTAATAAAGCTTTCTGAATCTTCAAACAAATCATTACCATTTAGAGCTAAGTCAGAGATGTTTTCAATATTGATATTAGCCATTGTTTTTTCTCCAATTAATTTTGAATTTGTTGATTAAGAGAAATTAGTTATTTTTAATTTCTGATCTAATAGTAAACAATTTAAGCTCAAAAAGACCACAAAATAAATAATAGTTTTGAACGCAAAATATGCAATTTTTTGTATTTATCAAAGTCGTAAATTGACCAATTAATTTTATTTTAATTGCTGCGCTTTTCACGTGATTAGATCACACTAAAAATTCAAAAAAACTGATGGCTGATGGTTAATGGGTACGCAATAATTAATTTTAGTAGGGTCTATCCCATTGAAAACGTCTATAAATAGCAATTTTAATTTTATTTAAAACGGTGTTTGTTTTAGTAATAAAAGAATATAAATAATTGAGTTGTCTTCTCGGATTTAATCCGAAATAAGTAAAAAAAACAGCTTACTAAAACCAGTAGGCTGTTTTTTATAAATTAAATTAGTAAGTAGATGGTTGTAATTAAATATAAGATGATTAAGTGAAATAATGAAGAAAAAATGCTTGCACCACTACGCATCGAACTTAATCGACAATAAGAAGAGACTCTAGCGCAATACAAGAATTACTATTATTTTTCTTGCCACCTTATTGTTCTGATATGAATGGGGCTGAAACACAATGGCATCAACTCAAAGCCCATGAAATTGCTGGGCAAATCATAGTATTACCGCATCCTTGAGTATGAACGCAATCACCAATCGGAGTAAGAACACAACCACCAATAATAGCTTGTTCATTACCATCACTTAGCTCAGTAATAAAGCTTTCTGAATCTTCAAACAAATCATTACCATTTAGGTCTAAGTCAGAGATATTGTCGATATTAATATTAGTCATTATTTTTTTCTCCAATTAATTTTGAGTTTGTTAATTAAGAGAAATTAGTTATTTTTAATTTCTGATCTAATAATAAACAACTTAGAATCAAAAAAATCACAAAATAAGCAATAGTATTGAATCTAAAATATACATTTTTTTGTATTTATTAAAGTCGTAAGTTGACCAATTTATTTTATTTTAATTACTGAGCTTTTCACGTGATATAAATTAAATTAGTAACTAATACTAATATGTCTTTGATTTAGATTATGATTAATGCTCAGTTTCTATTGCCAAATAAGCACTGAAGGTAAAGATTTAGGGCTCAACCAAACCTCTGATGCAAAAGCAATAGGAAAAAGCCAAGTTAAAAACATCGTGAGCTAAAGTTATCGAAATTTATGAAGCCATTAGATACTTATATTTATAACTATAGTGTTACCGCATTGTCCTATAGTGTTACCGCAACCACCAATTCGAGTTAAACCGCAGCCATCAGTAAACAAACAACCACCGGTAAACAGGCAACCACCAATAATAGCTTGTTCGTTATCATCACTTAGCTCAGTAATAAAGCTTTCTGAATCTTCAAATAAATCATTACCATTTAGGTCTAAGTCAGAGATATTGTCGATGTTGATATTAGGCATTGTTGTTATTTTTTTTTATTAATTTTGTGTTTATTGCTTGATAGAAATTATTTATTTTTAGTTATGGCGATCTCACTATGAGAGAAAAACCTTTAAATAGGCTGTGGTTTGCCATGGCGACGCCATAGTTAGTAAATATTTCAAAAGACATAATTTATTTGAATTTTACGCTTTTAAAACACTAGGTAAATACTTATAATTAGAAAAATCTTCTCTGATCTGTTGTTGTAGCCTTTGTGATATTTCAGAGTCTATGTTGTTGCAGATTTTTAGTAGGTCTAAAACTGTAGCATGCCATAAATGCTTAGCATAACCTCTTCCCTCTTCTAAAAACTTACTAGATTTTTCAAGAAATTCAACAGTTTTACCTTTTTGTAAAGTTTGTTTATTCTTAAACCAAGTATATTCTCGATCAAATTGTTTATTTGATGATGGGCTACATTCTCCAATAAGATCAGTAGCTAAATCAACTAATTTATTTGATTTATTATCATCGCAACTAGCAAGTAGTTTGGCAATTTCTTCAAAAACTTGAGTAAATAAGAAGCTTTCAAAGCGTTCATCTTTTAATAATAAATGTTGAACAGGTTCAAGTAAATTGATATCTCTATCAAGTGAGCTATTATAGTTACCTTTCATATTATTGATTAGGTAGCAAGCAATTTTGATCGCTTTTTCATAATTCCCAGAGCAGGCTTCAACTTTGACTAAGTTATTAGCGAGATGAATTGGTCTTCCTCGTAAGAAATCATAACCATATTGGTTGACTAAAGCCATACATGCTTCTAGAGCTATATGTAAATTTACTCTAGCATTTTCATAGTTCCCTTGACGATAATCAAAATAACCTTGAGAAGCATTAAAAAGGTCTTTGACAACTAGAAAACTTTCATCGTTAAATTGACTAGATTTGATTATTTTATTTGCGGCTGTATATGCTTGTTGTGCATCAATTAGTTTACCTTTAAATAATGCTGCTAATCCAGCTTGACTAGCATTACTAATCTTCTTGATACAGATAAGATCTTCCAAGGGCAAATGAGCCATCAGAGTCACTTCTTTTCGCTTATTCAAGGCAATATCAATATTTTCGCTTTTAGGTAATGGTTTGAAACGTCCAAGTAAATAGCTTTGAAATATATTGTTTATTTGCTTATACATTTTTATAATCATAATAATTGGTTTTGAGTAAAACTAAAGGATCACAAAATTATTTTATTTATATTAAATAAAGAGATTGGTACAAAAAAATCTTTGTACCAATTACTCTCAAAAGCCAAATACTTGCTAGCTTTTTTACATCTCTAGGAGCCACTCAGAGCTCCGAGTTGGCATCGTTCTGGGTTTACAGCCTCTTCCTTCTAGGAATACTTCTTTTAGTAATTAGTAGTCAATTTGAACTAAAAACTAAAAACTAAAAACTTAAGACCAGAATCACCGACTCTTTAGGACAGTGAGAAGTCAACTAGCTAACTTCTCACAGTAAAGAGTACTCCGACCTTATGTGATATTGATAGTCACTCTACAATCACCTACAGTATTACCGCAATCACCAATGTTAGTAACAGCGCAACCACCCATGATAGCTTGTTCATTATCATCAAGCTCAGTAATAAAGCTTTCTGAATCTTCAAACAAATCATTACCATTTAAAGCCAAGTCAGAGATGTTTTCGATATTGATATTAGCCATTGTTTTTTTCTCCAATTAATTTTGAGTTTGTTGATTAAGAGAAATTAGTTATTTTTAATTTCTGATCTAATAATAAACAACTTAAAGCCAAAAAGACCACAAAATAAATAACAGTTTTGAATCCAAAATATGCAATTTTTTTATTCATTAAAATTATAATTTTACCCATTAACTCGGTTTGAATTAAATAGTGATTTAATTTTGTTTAAAATGGTGCTTATTTTAGTGATTAAAGAATATAAATAATTGAGTTGTCTTCTCATGTTTAATCCAAAACAAGTAAAAAAAACAGCCTGCTAGTTTTAGTAAGCTGTTTTTTTTAAATTAAATTAGTAACTAATACTAATATGTCTTTGATTCAGATTATGATTAATGCTCTGTTTTTATTCCCAAATAAGTACTGAAGGTAAGGACTTTGGATTTGCTAGACGTAAAAACTGATAGCCTAATCCTGCACTTCCTTTAAAAAAACTAGGACTTAAAACAGAATCAGCTAAATGAGGTAAAAGACCATAGTTTTTATTTTTTGTGGCTCTGGCAACTACGAATGCTGCATTTTTTCGGGCGAATGTCAGCCAATCTTGGTTATTAAGTCTTTGAGCTGCCAAAACAAATAATTCGGTTCTTCCCAAACTTCCACAGCATAAATAATCTATACTACTAGTGCCATTAAATAGTTCATATTTCTGAGTCATGTCTAGAGCTATCTCTATATCGGCATAGGTTTCTTTCGTTTTGATAATCGGGAGACTACCTAAGCGAGCTAATCCAATACCAGGACTTCCATTACACCAAGCATACATAATATCAAGTTGATTTGCTTGTGCTGATAAACGGAAATCGGGCCATCTTTTTAATGACTTATTGAAGACATTACGTTCATATTCAACCCCTTCCTTAGCGGCTTCTAAGTAAGTTGAATTTGATGTGGCAGCATATAGGCGTAGTAATGATAAAGCAATACCCGATGCACCATGAGATAAACCAGTCATCGGTTTACTTCCTGCTTTTTCTGAAGTTTTCCAAGCTCTGGGAAAAGTACCGGTTTGCTTAGATAATAAATGATTTCCGCATAAAATAGCTCTATCTAAAACAGTTCTATCTTCAGTCTCTTGATATAGAGATAATAAACCTGGGATTGCTCCTGTTATGCCAAATACAAGATCTAGCTTTTGATCTGTGGCAATAACTTCTGGGGTGATCGACTTAACTAATTCTTGAGCATTCCTGAGAAGTTCTGGTTCTGCCAGAAAATGGCTAATTTTAACTAAGCTATAAATAATACCGCCTATGCCGATAATGCCTAATCCTGGCTCAACAAATCTTTTCTGAGCTTCTACTTTTGTAATAGAGCGCAGTAAAGGAGATAAAGCTGCCAAGGCGACATCTTTATATTCGCTTTGACCTGTTACTTTTGCTAAAGCTGCCAAGAACAAGCAAACTCCAATACGCCCAGTAAATAAAGAATTATCTAGAGTCTGAAGTTGATACCGGTTTGCCTTAAACATATATTCTAAGGAAAGCCAGTTACAATCATCGTCATGACGAATAACACTATTCACCAGACTATCGCCTATTTTTAGAGCCTCTTGGATTAATTGTTCTGAGCTCAGTGGGGCATATTGGGTATAGTCATCTTGTTGGGTAGCGGTAGTATTTGTTTTGTTTCGATGCGCCATCTTGGCATAAAGACTCAACCGAATCATTTTTAGTTGCAAGGCTAAGTCTTGGCGATCAAGATTCTTTAACCGAGAAATTAACTGTTGATAGCTAGATATTTTGAAAAACTGCTGGATAAGTTTATTTGGTTCAACTTCTAGAGCATTGCTGTCACAAGCTACTGAAAAATAAGGTATATCTCGCCGTTGTAAAGATTTTGCTTCCGCAGTTAAAATTTCCTTAGTATCTGACTTGTTTTTTGTAGTTGAATAATTGAAGTTAAGGATATCAATCAGCAAGCTATAGTCAAAGCCATTATTTAAATATTGAGGACTAATGCTTTTCTTAGCAGTGATGGCGTAAGTTAATGTTGGACGGACAATAAATCGAGATTTAGAAAACTTAAATTTTGCTAGAGGCGTTTCTGTTTCTATCAGAGTGTCTTTGTGTTCGATTAACAGCCTGTATATCTCCTCAAAACCAGTAACAATATCTTCTTGATAGTCATAAGGAGCAATAGTTTTACTATCTAGAATTACTACATTAGTTCCAGCAGGAATAATTTTACTCTTTGGAGCTAAGTGCATTTTATCTGTGTTAATAAATTTCCACTCTCTCGAAGAATTTACTTGATGAGGATGTATATTGCCTAAAACACTGGAGTCTTGAGAACTTTTTATATCAATATCACCATCCCAAGCCGGCAAAAATCCAATCCCAACAACTGAATCTCTAAACCATTCACCTGGTTTATCGCTGTTTTTAGTGGAAGGTTGCATTAGAATATCAGCGTCAATAAGAACAGGATATTGTCCATTAGCGATAACATTTTCTGCATGACAGTTTTTTGCTCCTAATACATAGAGCAGTGATAACAACATTCCTGCTCTTTTATAAAAGTTGTTGACTTCTACTTGTGCCAAACAAGGCTCTTGAAAAATATATTCAACCCAACCATATCCTTGACACTCTAAAATCTTAGTTAATTTGAAAGGTAAAGATATTTTTTGATGATTGCACCAATCGAATAATTGATTGAAGGCAACAGATAAACTTAAATCTTTAGGCTTGTAGACAACTTTTACCCCAGAAGAAAAAGTCAGAGCTAAAACGAACCGTTTACCATGATGAGGATTAGATAGAGAAGTATCAATGAATTCAACTTTTCCTAAACTTTTGTTATCAGAAAAAGTATTTTTAATTGCCAATAAATCATTTTGCAGTCTTTGAATGAATTCTGCGGTAGATTCTACCCAGAAATCAATAGTTGTAGTTATTAAACGAGCTAAGACAGGATAATTATCAAAAAATTTTACTCCTCCATCTTGTTGAATATTTTGAATAAAAGAAGTATAACAAGCTCGACTTTCATCTGTCTGAAGATTTTCTTGCTCTTGAGAGTAATATGTTTCCTTTACTTTGTTAAATTCTAATAGCAAAGTTTCTGTGCCTAAATCAACTAATTGTTTCAATAAGCTTCTTTCCAATGCTTGATAAGCTTTGTGACTAAATACTTGTAAGATGTAATTTGAGGCTAATTGAGTATTTAGCTTGTTTCTAGCAACTAGAATGAATGGGAAATAAAAATCCTCAAAAGGGAAAGGATGTTCCGAATCAATTGGTAAATCTTTTTTTTCTAGTAGCTCTATTGATAGATTTTTACTACTTTGAACTAATGCTTGAAAAGTTTTGATCCAAGATGGCAAGGAAGATTTTGTTAAATAAGATGTTTTTAGGAGAGGACAAACAGAATCTAAATCTAATCCATACCAATACAGGGACTTTTCTAGTTTTTCTTTTCCACCAACTAATTTACACCAGTTGATAATTTGTTGTTCTACTAAATATTGATCGGACTTGGTAAGGATATTATTTTGAGAACTAAGATTGTTATTAATGCGCTCTGATAAAGATGAGGCATTATTCGCTAATTGTACCAAGGGATCTGTCGCTAATTTCATCATAATAGAAAGTATTATTTAAGAACGTGAATTACTTTTATTTTGACAATTGATATTTTTCAATCTATCAAAAACAACTAAGACAATTTATGTAATTAAACTATTAATATTGTTTGGCGATCTATCAATAATAAATATCAGCATTTGATTGATAAAAATGCTGATATTCTTTTAAAGATTTTGTTATTATTAAAAGATTTGATAAATATCCTTTCCGTTGGCATTAATGTAAGTATGGTTTAAGTCAATACCTAAAATTGAAAATTGCTCAAAGATGTATTGCATTTTATCGTTTACTAAGTTTTTATCTTGATACCAAGCCTCTAGTAAACCATTAGCTATAATTTGACAGCGATTCATGCCAAAACTTTCTTTTTGGGCAAACTTTTGATCTGGTTCTTCTGCTAATGCTAACCCCGGTGCTAGCTGCAAAGTAAATAAAGGAACTTCAGCTTTAAACTGAGACTTATTCTCTTGATATACCTTCTGTAATATCTGATGAACTAGCTCATAATTACTCTTATTAAAATATAAAACTCCTGAGTCATGGCGTCGATAATCTTGGGGATTGTATAAAACCTTAAAATCAAAAGGGATATTTTGTTCATTTAGTTGGTGGGTAAGACCATGCATTACTCCTACTGCACCTTCAGGGGTCAAGTTAAAGTAAATCCGTACTAAAACATCCTCATTAGCATCTTGATGCAGATTTGCTCTAGCATTGCCAACAGAAATATAATAGCCATTCTGCACACAATTTTTGGGCATCTTGATCGCTACCGAATCACCAGTTACAGCATTTTGTGCGGTAGGTTGTAGATGTTTATCACGCTCTATATGTAGTTTTAAACCGCCCTTTTTTACTACTAAGCTACCATCTTCCTCTTCCTTAAGAATCGACCAACCGGGAGCGAAATAACCTTGACCATTATTACTTTGATGTATGCGATTATAAAATTCTAAATCTACTCCCAAGAGAGTATTATTTTCTAAATCTAAAGGTAAATTATTCTCTTCTGTGTCTAACGCTAAGGCTTCTCGCATCCAGCCACTATAGTAGATACCATAAAGGAAACTCCTCAGTTGCAGACTAAGATATTTTTGCTGCATCTGTTCTGGCATTTTCTGAAACCGCGTTACAGCTTCTTCAGGTAGTTCTAGGGGTTTGTAGTCGGGATGTCGAACTGAAAAATCCTCTCTAATTTCAACCTGGTTGACAATATCTTCCAGAACAGTTTGTAGTCGATTAGAGCAATTGTCGATCTGAGATGGAGGAGAATCGAGTAATCGTGTCATAATTTTGTTTTTAAATTAATTTCTTAAGTAGCAGTGCAAATTTGTACTATTTCGACAATATCCTTGCCAAATACTGTGGGCATCGATCGCTCTGGACGACATAATAAAGCTTTAGCTACCTGAAGCATGGCTATTCCTGTATTATCAAAGGATTTTTGATATTGAATCATCGCTTGAATCCTTTGAATCAAAGCAAAACCAGCAAATTGCACTACTCTTATTAAGAAGTCGGGTCGATGTTCTAGGATTTCTGGAAAAGTCTCTAGATAGGCTTTAGTCAAAGCAGCAATCGAAGGCTGAAGCTTTTCTATCGGAGTTACTGCTAAACTCAGAGATTCTTCAATACTCAAAGACTTACTGATAATTAAACTAACCAGCCAAATTTGGATATAGCTACCAACCAGAGTTCCCAAATCAAAAGCAGGATCTCCCCAACTGTTACGTTCCCAATCAATCAGTCTGATAATACTGTCGTTAGTTTGCAGCCAATCTGTATGCAAGAGAATATTATTAAGCTTCAAGTCATTGTGAGTCAGACAAGAAGGAGTAAAAGATTTTCCTAATTCGGCGATCGCCTGACCCAAACTATCGTATTTTTGATAGAGAGCAAAGAATTTTAAACCATCTGCGGGAACAGAACCAAATATTTCTGGGGTAATTCGTTTTAAACCTCGAATTAATTTAGGTACTTGATCTGCAACCTGAGTATGTTCTTGTATTTCAAAAAACTGTCGATGCTTTTCTTGTTCGTAGGTATCGCCATGAATAGTTGCTAAGAGAGTGCCGATGGCACGGGAAATTTTATTGGGAAAGCTATTCTCTTTGGTGTAGAAATCCATTAAATCGCGATAATTATCCAAGTAGCGGAAAATAATAATCGAATTTTCAGCATCAAAGTGGATTAATTCTGGTAAAAAAGGACTGAGACTTTGTTGTTCAGGAAACTGTCGTAACCACTTTTGAATTCGATATTCGCTCTTAAATTCACCAGCTGCTTTACCTTCAAGATTATGTCTTTCTTGTTTAACTAACAGTTTACAGTTATCAGGAAAAGTTACTAATAAATTAAAGTTTTTAGCAGCAAGAGGTTCGACTTTACTGTGATTTTTATCTAAAGAATTACAAAAATTGAGATTAGCTTTGCTGTCTTGATCTGCAAGATTGCTTAAATAATCGAAAACGTTATGGGAATTCAATAACATAAGATATAATTCAACCGGTATTCATAACAAAGATTCTGAAATCTAGAAAAAGATTGACTCAGGTACACAAGGGTTTTTGCCAAGTAGCTACATTAACAATACTGAGCAATTCCAAGAGAATTCACCTAATCTCCATTAGCACTTGATTAGGTTTTTGATTAGGTTTCTTGTCAATTGATGGCAACTACATCAAACACAAAGCAATCCTAAGGAGCTGCGTTAGTGCAATCACTTTAAAAGCTGTCACAGGATCTACGAAAAGTCTAAAATACAACTTATAAGTATAAAAAAACTAAAAGTAATTACAAATAAACCAGTTTATCTACTCCTTCATAGTTATTTGCTACTTAATTAAGCTAACCTTCAGTCAATACTTTTTAGATTAAAGTATTGACTGATAATTAAATATAAACAGATGGATTTACACATTACAGAGGCTTCTTCTCTGGCAATTATTGATCGTCAGCTCGAAGATAGTAACCGAAAAGTCTCTCCAGCCCAATACGAAATAATTCGCCGAGTTATCTATCAAACCGCAGACTTTGAATACGGTTCTCTTCTCAGATTTTCTGAAGATGCTCTAATTAAGGGGGCAGCAGCATTATCAGCTCGGACATCTATTGTGGTTGACGTTTCCGCTATTCAAGTAAGTATAGTTCCACGTTTACAACAAACTTTTTTAAATCCTGTTTATTGCTGTACCACAATTAGAGGTCAATCAGACAAAACCAAAACTATTGCAGCTAGTGGGCTAGAGACTCTTGGTCATAATTATCCAGATAGTATTTTTATTATTGGTCAGGATCAAACTGCTTTAGCAACTTTCATAGAATTGAATGAGAGTAGCATGATTAAACCCAGTTTAATAATTGCAACTTCCCCTCTGTTTGGTGAGCAAAGTGCCAAACTTGATTTGAGACATTCTTCTATTCCCAGTATTTATATCGATAGCTCCAAAGGTAACTCAACGGTAGCCACAGCCATTATGAACAGTTTGATTAATCTCGCTTGGATAGCTTATAATATCAAGTCCGGTTGAATACTTAAATTAAGAATGAGTCAAGTAATAAGTAATAAGCTCCTGAAGGACGCTTTGCGCCCCAAAATAAAGATGAGAAACCAAATTGGTAGACCAAGTATCATGATACGTGGAAATGTTTTCATCACAAAAAAGCCGAAGTTACAATGGTGCAACGAACGCCCGAGAATAAGCTTGGTTAGAGGAAAGTGGACAAATAAATTGGTGAAAGGAGAAAAAACCTTATCCCGTTGGAGAGAATGACAAGAGAAAACCATTCCTCATCGAAAACATTTCCCTATCAAGAGTGAGGGCAAAAAATGAAGCCAATTGGTCGAAGCCAAAAATCCCAGAAAAAAAGTAGCAAAAGACAGGAGCCAGAAATAAAAGTCATCAATCCGCACTCGGCGGGAATTGATATTGGCTCAAGAGAGCATTGGGTTTGTGTACCTATAGCAGCAACAGAATCTAATGTTCGTTGTTTTGGGTGTAGTACACCAGATTTACTAGCTCTGGCAAATTGGTTAAGTGAATGCGGTGTGACGAGTATTGCCCTCGAATCGACGGGAGTAGAATGGATACCTTTATTTAACATCTTAAGTCAGCATAACTTCCAAGTCTGTTTAGTCAATGCTCACAATGTAAAAACAGTACCAGGAAGAAAAAGCGATGTCCAAGATTGTCAATGGTTACAACAACTGCATAGTTATGGCTTACTTGCACCTTCCTTTATCCCCGAAGGAGAAATAACTGTACTGAGAAGCTATTTAAGACAACGAGAAAATTTGATTCAAGCTAGTTCGACTCATGTGCAAAGAATGCAAAAAGCTTTAACACAGATGAATTTGCAGTTGCATAAAGTCATTAGCGATCTTACAGGGGTGACAGGATTAAATATTCTGAGGGCCATTATTGCTGGGGAAAGAAATCCACAAACCTTAGCCAAATTAGCACACCGAAGAATTAAAAGTAGTCCACAACAAATTAGAGATGCCCTAACGGGTAATTATCGTCCAGAAATGGTTTTTATTTTGCATCAAGAATTATCTTGTTATCAATTTTATCAACAACAAATCGGATTATTAGAGGAACAAATCGAACAATGTCTCAGTAAATTGCCCTCCCAAACAAAAGAGACTCCGCCCCTAAATAGCCAGAAAAAGTGTCGTCGCTCAATCAAATCAGGGTTCGACTTACATTCTCATCTCTATCGTATTGCGGGAGTAGATTTTACCAGCATTGATGGTTTAAGTGTAGTCACAGTGCAAACCATCCTCAGTGAAGTAGGATTAGACCCGACTAAATTTAAGAGTGCTAAACATTTCAGCTCTTGGCTCGGATTATGTCCTGGTTGTCGGATTACAGGGGGCAAAGTTAAAAGTTCTCAGACTCGTCGAGTTAACAATCGAGCTGCAACAGCTTTTCGATTGGCAGCTCAAGCTGTTAGTCGTTCTCATTCAGCTTTGGGCGCATTTTATCGACGCATTCGCTCCCGTGCTGGCGCACCCAAGGCCATTACTGCTACAGCACACAAAATTGCTCGTCTATTCTATACTCTCTGGACAAAAAAAGAATCTTATCTCGATCGTGGAGCTGATTACTATGAACAAAAATATCAAGAAAGACTCATCAAAAATCTCAAGCAAAGAGCAAAATCCCTTGGTTTAGAAGTAGTTGAGGCATCTTCTACTTGATTTTAGTTTCTGGAGAGTAACAAGTAATAAGTTTTTTAGGTCTGCAATAAGCCTGTTTATTTCAATTAATTATCCGTACTTGTTATAGGTTATAGGTTATAGGTTATGGGTTATGGGTTATAGGTTAATTCAGAGTCAGAAGATTTACCTCTCACTTTAAACTTGTTAGATCAGTAGTGCGGGCTTGAAGATTTCCTTTTTTCTCGTAGTTACATAGAGAAGCGATCGCCTATCTTTCAAAAAGCGATCGCCACACTTTAATCTCTTTGTACACAATCTCAGTTTTAGAAAATGCACTAGTCAATAATATCAGGCTCATTAGCTAATCAAGGTAGTCTAGAATACTTACGTCTTCTATAATATTGTGGAATACTTCTTGTTCAACAAAAAGCGATCGCCTGTTGTTCCGCGATCGCTTGCCCACCAATAAAAAGATATATTCGAGATACAAATAAAATATCAATCCAAACGGTACAATCTCGATACAAACTTGCTACCAGAAATTTAATTATTTCCTATTCTTGATCGGACAAGCTGCTTGTATCAGAAATTTTTCGCTCGTTATTCTCTCTTTTCAAGATTCCAGATGGAACAGGATTTAGTATTGATCGCGACGCTTAATCCTTCTGTTGCGGGTTGTCCTACGGACCCTGGAAGGGGACACACCACCTAATTGGCGACTAACTTCTGTAAATACATCCCTCTGGAGATAAGGATATAGTCCTACCCAAAGATTTTGTTTAGGTATATAGGCATCAGAGATTTTGTTGATTCTACCCAAATCAGATTGATTAGATAGAACTAGTAACTCAGCAGTTTGTCCAGGTACAATTCCCTTATAAATTCGCTGTAGAGGAGCTTGCACTTCCACCTCAAAACCAGACTCATCCCCTAATAATAAATTAATCCAACGCTCGCGATTTTCAATAATGACTAATTCTCCGCGCTGATTAACGGTTTCCTCTTCGCCGATTAATTCTTCCGTCAGAAATACATCTAAAACTTTGCCCCGCCAAAAACCTGCATATTTAAAACGACGAATAGCAGCATTGCGCAAACTTGCCTGATATACAGGACACCATAACCAGTAAAGAGAAGCGATCGCCCCTAAGATTAAAATTAAAGCATCACCCTGATCGCCAAACAATAAACTCAGAATTAACACCACCACAACTCCTACTACTGAGATCAGCAATCGATTTAATAAATCTGACCATTTACCCCAGTAATAGGCATATTGTTGTCCTGTAGCAATTAGAGGAATTAATTGCTCCAATTTTTCTCTGGTTATCGGTTTGAGCATGAGAAATTTTTAACTAGACTTAAATCAAAACTACAATATTTTTTCCAAACCGTATATCAAAGAAGTTAGTTCTGTCACCTTGCGTATTGAGAGTAACACTCCCGGCATATAGCAAGAGCGATCGCTAGTATCATGACGTAGGGTGTAAAGTTGACCAGGGGCACCAAATAACACCTCCTGGTGAGCAATTAAGCCAGGTAGTCGAACGCTATGAATCGGAATATTGCTTTCTGCTGTACCTCCTCTTGCTCCAGCCATAGTTTCTTTCGATTTTACTTTAGGAGGATTAAAAGATTTACCCATTTCTGCGAGCATCTGCGCTGTTTTAATTGCAGTACCGCTGGGAGCATCTGCCTTGCGATCGTGATGTAGCTCGATAATCTCTACATGGTCAAAATATTTGGAGGCATTGATCGCTGCTTGTTGAAGTAACACCATCCCAATCGAAAAATTAGGAATAACTAACGCTCCTGTACTAGCCTTATCAGCAAACTCACTTAAGTCTTTGAGCTGTTCATTGGTTAGACCGGTAGTGCCAATGACTGGACGAACTCCATAGGCGATCGCGCTACGAGTATTTTCATACACGCTATCAGGATGGGTAAAATCGACCATTACCCCTTGAACTTTTTCTTGAGTAGCTAAAACCAAGACACTCTGTAAATCGTTTAATACAGGAACTTCTAATGCACCCACACCGATAATTTCGCCGATATCTTGACCCAAATATTCAGGGTTCTTATCCACTGCGCCGATCAACAGCATATCTTCTGCTTGAGATACTGCTTTAATCACCTCCCTGCCCATTTGACCCAAAGCACCATTAACTACTACTGGAATCGGTGATTTATCCGTCATTTTATTAATATCTACTATTTATAAAAGTTTTCAGCGCAACTATTTTATCGTGAGTTCGGAATTCGGAGTTCGGAGTTCGGAATTCGGAATTCGGAGTTCGGAGTTCGGAATTCGGAGTTCGGAGTTCGGAATTCGGAGTTCGGAGTTCGGAGTTCGGAGTTATAGGTTATAGGTTATAGGTTAGTTCGGAGTTATGGAAAATTGCTAGGTTGAACTCCCAAGTATCTAAGTCCGGCACCAACTATATTTATTTTTTCATTGATTGGGTAAGAGTTATTTTTTGATTCCTTTGAGATTCTAAAAAGTCTAATAACCAATCCTTTAAGCAGCGGGTTGCTCGGCAGTCATCTTCGTTATAACTTAAAATCAGCTCTAACAAAGCTCGATCTTGAGTTTGTAACCATTGGTCATACCAACACACCGACTGATCACCACTTCCTTTAGTTTCACGCCAATAAAAGCCAATCCAGTTAGCCAAAGCTTTTAAAGAATAACTCTCTACAGGAAAAACTACTGATTTTGTTACCCATCGATGAAGATCGACAAAACGAGAAAGTAAGTCTTTAGTAGTAGATTTAGGGGTATCGTAAAGTCGTGCTAGGCGTTTAATCGTATCTACTTCGTATTCAGAATAATGAAAAATGGGGGCATCGGGATAAAGGGCAGTAAAATCCAGGAACTGTTGCCAAATTTTGCCTTCATCTTCCGGTTTTTCCGCTAAAAAAGCCGAAAACTTTTCTGTATTTTCTGCTCGATCGACTACTAAAACTCCTAGTAAATAGTCAGTTTGGCGTTCTGGTTCCGCTTCTATATCAAAATATAGCTCGATCGCCCCGGTGGGAATCGGCTGAGTATTAATCAGATCAAAACTAGATTTAACTAAAGCGCGATCGCTTTGTATAGCAGCAATCTGTTGTTTTAACTGGCGAGCCACATCATAGCCAACCATTTCACCGAGTCGAGTTTCCTCGACCTCAATCAAAGATTCAACACTATTAATTCCCATCTGTTGTAAATCTTCATAGCGTCTAGGAGTCACTCCAGGCACTAAGGATAAATGCTGCTCTGATTGTGCTATTTTATAACAGTGACCATGCCAATTACACAGACTACATCTTTGGCGAGAAATAAACACCTCTGGTTCTAATTTGTCTACCAACATCACAAAACAGTCGGCGACGATATACTGCATTTTGATTAACCAGTGGTCTAAATTGATGAAGTAGTCATTGTGTTCTCTTAAAATCAACTGCGATCGCTCGGGAATTGTCCCCTGAATAATGCCAAGCATTTGGCTATGAAATGCCGCAATTAACTTATATTCCGGTTTTGCCCGACGACCCAACTTGATATTAATCGGAACATATTCCCAGTTACCAAATCTAGATTTTCCCGATTGTTTGATCAGTAAACTTGGTGCAGCTATAAAAGTAACTGTCGATAATATTTGTGATGATATTTCTTGCTGATTATCTTTGAGCTTGGCTAGAAAAATTTGCTCTCCCAAAACTGCCTTCCATTCAGCAAAAGTAAGACTCAACATCCCTCGATAAATGCAGTCTACTCCTTGCCGCATCAATTCAATAGTTTGTTGGGTATTAAGTTGCCAATGGTGTCGGGATACTTCAGGCTGATGATAATCAAAAGATCTTGCTTGAATAACATTCCGAATATGAGATTGATTTTCTCGTTTTAGTTTCAGCAGAAAGTCTTTCTCTGGGTCTTTTTGTTGTGGGTTGCCATATATTTCCAGAAAGGTGCGACGGTTACAGCGTTTGTAGTTTAGTAGAAGATGATCGGTGATTAACATTTTTTAGGAAGAAAGCATGAGCAATCAGGAATTAGGAGAAAGAATAAATTCCTGCTTTTTTGCCGTAAAACAGCTTTACTTCCCCAAAGATTATGTCGCTGAATATTAATTGATAAATGTCGATATACTAACAATGGTTCGCCACAGTGCAGGATATTATTTATGATTAATAGTCTATCTAAAACCGACCTCAAAGAACATCGTCAACAATTTCCTGGATTACTTAACAAGACTTATTTTAATTTTGGTGGTCAGGGGACAATGCCCCAAGCTGCTTTTGAAGCGATCATTGATACTCATAAATATATTCAACAAGTAGGTCCCTTTTCTGGCAAAATCAATACTTGGTTAAATAAGAAAGTCAGTTTACTACGAGAAGCGATCGCCTCAGAATTGGGCACAACCGGGGAAACAATTACCCTCACAGAAAATGTCACGGCAGGGTGCAATATTGCCTTGTGGGGTAGAGATTGGCAAGCAGGCGATCGCATCTTGATGACAGACTGCGAACATCCCGGAATTATTGCCTCCGTCAAGGAAATTGCTCGCCGTTTTCAGGTTGAAATTGATATTTGTCCGATTATGGATACTCTGAATCATGGCGATCCAGTTGAGGTGATTGAGAGTAACTTAACCGAAAATACCCGATTAGTGGTTTTGAGCCATCTACTTTGGAATACAGGACAAGTATTGCCCCTCAAAGAAATTAACCAGGTTTGTCATAATTATCCTACTAAATATCAACCAGTGAGAGTTTTAGTAGATGCTGCTCAATCTGTAGGTTCATTAGCGTTAGATTTACCCGAGTTAGAAGTCGATTACTATGCTTTTACCGGACATAAATGGCTCTGTGGTCCGGCGGGAGTTGGTGGTTTGTATATCAGCAAAGAGGCTTTTAAAGAATTAGAACCGACCTTTATTGGTTGGCGAGGAGTAGATCTAGATATTCAGGGAAAACCAATCGCCTGGAAACAAGACGGCAGAAAATATGAGATAGCAACCTCAGCCTATCCAGAATATGAAGGCTTAAGAAGTGCGATCGCCACTCATCAAGAATGGGGAACTCCCAAAGACCGTTATCAAAGGATAATCTCATTGGGCAAACATCTCTGGGAGCAATTACAGCAAATAGAACGGGTGAGTTGTCTCAAACATACACCGCCCGAGGCTGGATTGGTATCCTTCCAAGTACAGGGAATTAAGCACAAGCAACTAGTAGATAATTTAGAGCGACAAGGGTTTTTACTCAGAACTATTGCCGATCCGGACTGCGTCCGCGCCTGTATTCATTATTTAACGTTGCCTGAAGAAATAGATAGTTTAATCTTGACTATTAAAAATGAGTTGGGAGGATAGAAACTGTAAGATCCAATAACTTCTTGTTCAAAAATTAGTTAAAAGTACAATTTGTACTGTTATATTCGACTTTTTTGAATGACTTTTGGGATTAATGCCTCGATACCTAGAGAAGGATTACAAATTAATAATAAAACTATCTCGTTGATGAAAATCTGCTACAGAAGTTGTATGAGTTAATGCCCAATAACTAAGCTGCTGTTGCTGGTTTTCAATGACGGCAGTAATACCAACTTCCAGATTTTGCTCGGGGTCAATAATTTGGTTGAGATCGACTTCCAAATTTAGTTGGCAAGAATTAGTCTGCTGCAAAATGGCAAAAAATAATGAATTAAAAGCCAGCTCTTCGGCAATATTTTGGCGATAATTGGCAAAACGAAAGACATTCCAATCTCCTGATGGTGAGAGATTAAATTCCCAATATTTTGGGGAGTCTTTAAGTCCTAAGAAAAATTCTAAACAAGTATGTTCCCAAAGATCGCGTTGCCGAGTGGGTGTTTTATTCAATGGAGGAATCACAATTGAGGCTAAATTTCCTGCTAGTAGATATTTAATCTGGAGTTGATTAAGTTTACGGAAGATACTTCCAGTAATTTCTAATTCAGGAGTAGTATTGACGGCAAATGGCTTCAAGCAAAAGTCAGACTGTTTCATCGCAAATCATGGATTATTTTACGGATTACTGCTTCTTGCGCTTCGATGCTTTCGGTTAGTTTGAATTGTACCAAGGCTCGGGCTAAATTATGTTGAGCATGGTTAACATTAAAGTACACATTGCCTTCTAGGTAATCTGTAAAAAATCTGAGTCCTAATTCAAAAACTAGCAGACGAATTGAATCGTAAATATAGTCGTAATCGTTTTCAGTGAGAAAAGCTTGAGCAATCTGAAGGTAGCCTTGTAAAATAGCTTGGGCAAGTTCTGGTTCAAAGGTTACTTCTTCCCATAAATCAGTTTCTTCCCCCAATCGATTACATCCTGAGCGTAAGCAATCACCGATATCATAGTGAATTAATCCAGGTTTGACCGTATCAAGATCGATCATCGCTACCGCCTGATTGGTAGAACAGTCAATCATAAAGTTGTTGATTTTAGGATCGCCGTGAATTGTTCTCAGCTTTAGCTTTCCCGATGCTTTGGCATTTTCTAAGATGTAGGGCAAATCTGGGCGATCGCCAATAAATTTAAGGCAGTAGTTAATTTCCGGGGACTTCTTGATTTTAGTTTCAGCAATTACAGCTTTATAATGCTCTAGATAGCCAGGAGTAATATGAAAGCCTTCTAGAGTATCAGCTAATTGTTCTATCGGTAAATCATTAATTAACTCATGAAACATACCCAAACCATAGCCAATTTCTTGTCCGTGGTGAATGTCTTGGATAGTGTCAAATGATTGGGAGTTATCAATAAAGCTCATGGCACGCCAAAAAGAACCATCTTGAGCTATTAAATGGTGTTGCTTATTAGGAGTCGATAATACTAGAGGAAATATCCAGCGACGATTTGCAGGAAATGTGAAATTTTCTAATCTTGGACGAACAAAATTAGATAAAGTACATATATTGTCCATCACCAATCGTGGCTGACGAAAAACTTGTGTATTAAGGCGTTGGAGAATAAATAGCTGCTGATTATTCAGAGTTACGAGATAAGTGCAATTGATATTGCCACTACCATATTGCTGAACATTAGTGACTTGACCTTCTGGTTTAAATTGCTCGGCAATTGTAACAAGATGATGAAGGGGTTGATTGTTTGCCGTGAAATTATCTGTCATATCCTCCCTTGTCTTAATATACAATTTTGCTAAGAGATGCTTTTCATAATTAGAACATTTTTGGGTCTTAAATGAACTTAAAACAATTTAACTAGCTATTGGCTATTGATTATTGGCTTTAAAGTTGATTAGCTACTAGTAAATACCTATATAGCTAATCGTGATGTGATTTTAAGATATTAGAAGTCACTCTCAGAGTGGATGAGAAAATTTACTTTTTTTTTAAGATCCAAAACTATTACTATTATTAATAAGTATTTCTAATTAAAACTAATCTAAAAACTAACTAGATAAGACCTAATATAAATAAAAATAAATTTAATTATAAATTCTGTATGTATCAAACGTTTGACAAGTATTTCGTAGGAGTTGTGTTTCATGGTTGCATTTACCAGGGTTAAAGGAATACTCAATCCTGGTGCTTGTCTGTCTGATGGCGAGTATCAAATTTCTGAGCCTCTTGGTCAGGGAGGATTTGGCATTACCTACCAGGGTATAGACACCAAGCTAAATCGCGCTGTCGCGGTTAAGGAATTTTTCCCTGAAGGATGTTGGAGAGAGGGGTCGACAGTAGTTTCTGCAGGAAAGTGGAATTCTGACACCTATAGTAATGCTAAACAAAAATTTCTCTTAGAGGGACAAACCCTCGGACAATTTAATCATCCTGGTATTGTGCAGGTTTTTTATTATTTTGAGGAAAATAATACTGCCTACATGGTGATGGAATATCTAGAGGGTAAAACTTTGGCAGAACTACTCAAAAAAAGAAAGGGAAAATTAACTGAAGCTGAAGCTCTCGGATATATGGCTAAGGTCGGGGAAGCCCTAGAAATTCTTCATCAAGCCCAATTTCTGCATCGTGATATTAAACCTGATAATATTATGCTGGCAGATGATGGACGAGTCGTATTGATCGACTTCGGTGCAGCAAGAGATTTTACCTCAAAAAATACCGCTAGATACACCACTTTGTTAACTCCAGGTTATGCTCCCCTAGAGCAGTATGGACGTGCCTTGAAGTATGGAGCATTTACTGATATTTATGCTTTGGGTTCAACCTTATATCACCTATTAACTGGTAAAGCTCCTATATCTGCCATCGAGAGGGCAGCAGGAGTTGAGTTGAAAACGGTCAGAGAACTCGAACCACAGATAAGCCCTCATGTCAGCCAAGCGATCGCCAAAGCGATGCTCATGGATGTTACTGAACGAACCCAATCTGTTAGAGAATTTCTCGATCTACTTCATTTAGACCCCACGAAACTAAATGTTAAAGTTGAACCAACTAATTTTTATCATTCAGTGGAAGATCCTTGGAATATCTTTAGTCAAACGAAGACTAGTTCTCCTCCCCAATCTCGCACCAATATAACTAAGTGGTTTTAATAGATGAAACTTGAAGATATCAAAATTACGATGTTAGGCACTACTGGTGCAGGGAAAACCAGTTACCTACTAGGTATGTATGCAGTGATGCAAACAGGAATACAAGGATTTACCATTGCTACTAATGATATGGATTTGGACTTGGAATTAACTGAGAGATGGGAAAAATTGATTTCGGAAACAGGAGCAGATCGCTGGCCCACTCCTAATGCTGCGACCATGGAATATTATGGTTTTGGTTTTAGTTATGGTTTTCGCCCTTTAATGGGGTTTCAATGGTTAGATTATCGCGGTTTGGCCTTAAGCGATCGCTCTACAGAACAGGATGTCGCCGAACTAGTTCAGTACTTGATGGAATCTAAGTGCTTATTTCTTTGTATTTCCGGAGAGCATTTAGTTGATAAAATTACTCCCAGAACTGTGCGAGAACTCAAAAGCGATCGCATGAATCAGTTTATTCAGCAATACATTAGTGCTACCAAAAATCCGACACCTCATAATCCTTTCCCGATAGCTATTGTCATTACTAAATACGATTTGTGTCATCATCGGGATAAAGAAGAGATTATTGCTGATGTGCAAAAATTATTTCAGGCCTTGTTTACTCCCAATTCAGGATGGTTGGTCATGATTTGTCCTGTTAGCTTAGGCAAGGATTTATGCGATGATCTTGATAATGCCAAAATCGTCCCCGTTAATGTTCATCTCCCCGTAGTTTTTGCCGCATATGCTCAGTTAAGAGCCTACGGAATCAAGCTTAAAGCCGATCGCGATCATCAACTTCTAGCTATTGATGCCATTAAACAAGCTAATCCACTAATACAACTATTAAAAAACTCAGAATTAGACGAGCAGACTATAGAGCTGCAAAACTGTGAAACAAAAATAACCACAGTAGAAGAGAATATGAAGTTGCTTTCTCAAGAATTACAACAGGTTTCCTTATATTTCAGCGGTAGCGAGGTGACAGCGGATGTCTAAACAACAATGGGCACCGATTGTTTATGGCCGCAGTTATCATCTCGATTTCCGTTTTATTACTATCCCTGATGACTTCACCAATCATGAAGTTAATTGGGCTGCTCAACATATTTTAGCCACCACTCATCAAGCCAGAAGGTTGCCTTCTAACCCTCGTTGGTCACTATTTAAAAATCATTCCCATTGCATTATTGGTGTCACTTGCATGGTCAGAGATTTAGTTAATCAAGTAAGTACAGAGCTGGTTGAAGCCATGACTAAAGATGATCGTGGTAGACCACTATATGTCTTTGTTGGTTATGTCACTCAATTAAACCAAAGAAAAGACCTGTTAGATCTCCCTGCTTACAGTGGAACATACCTAGAAAGCTTTCAAATTCTTTATCGAGAGGTTGAAAAGGTCTGGCTGGTGAAAGACTATGACCAAGATAGTAAAAAACCCTTTTTAAGTTCTTATCAGTCCCACAATTTTGCTAACGAAAAATCAATAGAACATTCTACAATTGACCTATTTCCCCAATTAAACGACCAAACAAAATATCCCCACAAAGTATTTTTATGGGAAAGTTGTACAGAACAAAATAGTCAGCTATGGAAAGCAGCAGCCAAATGTTTGGTAGATACTTCAGTTTGCTTGAATACTAATGGAAAGCTTTACTCTTATAGCCCTTTTCTCAATCAAACTGTAGGTCAATTAGACAATTTTACGGTTCAAGATCGAATTACGGAAACCAAGCAATCCCCTAAAAACGAAAACTTCCACAAATCTCCCTCTTTTTCTGAGATAATTTCTCATCGAGCTAAAGAAGACTTAGACCTTACTCTTCAACATGCTGCCAAAGTAGCAACAGCCAGCCAAGAATTAATTAATCATTTTAATGATTGGTCTAGTTCCAATAAAAGTTCTATTGGGTCAGCAAATTCTCAATCAAAGGATACGGAAAACTTTGGTTTTAAAACCAAGAAAGAACCACCCCCTGAAAGAGATCGAGATTGGTTTTAAACTTTGTCCGATCTTGAATTTTTTCTGCCTATATAACTAGTCGAATTAACTTAGAAAAATATCATTACTAGCTGCTATTAAATCTTCGGCATTAACTCCACTGAGAATTGCCAAAGTTTCATTATTGAAACTGAGTGAGGTATTATTGTCAATCTGGTTAATTGATATATTGTCCTGAGCAATACCACCATAGAGCACTATAGTATCAAACTCAATTTCCAAGTCAGTAATGATGTCTGTGCCTTCACCAGGAGTTAAAACAAAAGTATCTGCTCCTTCATTTCCTGTCAATATGTCGTAACCTATGCCACCCCGCAGCAGATCATCACCTTCTCCTCCTTCAATCTGATCGTTTTCTGTACCGCCAAATAATCTGTCATTGCCAACATGACCAGAAATCTGGTCGTTACCTGGTCCTCCATAGACCATATCATCTCCACCTTCTAAGGAATTATCATAGTCACCTCTCAGCCAATCATTGCCATGACTACCCCAGATTAAATCATCACCTAGTCCTCCAGCAATCCAATCATCACCGCCAAAGCCATTGATGCGATCGTCTTCATCAGTACCTAGTAATCCTTCACCTTCATCAGTTCCCGCAATCAGAGGGGTACTATCACCTTGATGGTGTCCCCCATGTGCCCCAAGTTCTTGAGGGGCATAAGGAGCAACCTCGGGATTGGTAATCGCAAAAGTTCCATTCGGGTTAAATGAATGAAACCAACCGTGTAACATCCATACCTTCGGACTGTAAAATATATCTGATTCAGGATAGAACATGGATTCTGCCTGTTCTATTCGAGATGCGATCATATTGACAGGTACATCTTCTTCAAAGAAGACATACTCAGAATTATCTAAGTTACCTGTATTAGTAATCCAAAAGCTTTCGTGTGCGTGCCAATCTTCTGCTGATAAAGTATCAAAAGAAGAAGATGGTGGAAAGTCGTCAGTGGAATCAACTAAAAACTGTGCTAGAGGATTTTCTGGTGTTGCCTCTTGTGTCAAAGGTTCACGCAGATAAAAGACGGCGATCAGATTACCTTCTGCATCATAGTTCAATCCTACTGGACGAGTAATATCAATTTGATCTGAGTTTTTCGTTTCGAGAAATATACTCAAGTTGGAATAATGAGTGCCATGTCCTATAGCCTCTTGTGTAGTCGGAATATAACCATCGGCGATCGCTTGTTCCAGTCCTCCAGAGCCATAATATTTCATTGTGGCTTGAGTCGCTTGAGCAATTTGTTGATCTAGAAGAGGTACGTCCTCACCATAAGTATTGAGTGCCCGAATTATGTCATGAACATTGATTTGACCATCAGTATTCAAATCATAGAGAGGATGATAAAGATCGTCTCCATCAACAGAATTATAACGAGAGAAAATATCTTGGATATCAGTAAAGTCAACCTGACCATCACCATTAAAGTCGGCAACACTCAATATTGGTGTTTTAACATCTAGTGTATCGTCGTGATCAAAGTTATTAGAATGAGATTGATTTTCTGTATGCGATGAATTACTCATGACCAATCCTCCTTTTGTAAAGTACTAGAGGTTGTCTGAAAGTAAATTTTGTTACGCAAAAGTTAGATTCAATATTTACACAGACCAGTTGCAACCATCGTGATTTGATTGAAAATTAATGATACTACCCTAACCCAAACGTAGACATTGTTAATTTTCAGATATCCTCTTAATCAGAACAGAAAGTAATAATATGCAATCTGTCACACCTACAATTTTAAACAGCAGCACATTAAAATATGTTAAATTGATTGACAAAGTTTACATTTATAGCAATACGAACTTTTATTAATTTGTAACTATTACTACTGTTGCTATTTTAAATAGCATCTGAGTCTTGTTCTCCAGTGCGGATACGAACCACCTGCGCTACTGGAGAGATAAACATTTTACCGTCTCCAATTTCTCCCGTACGAGCAGCAGCCATGATTTGTTCGACTACCATATTTGCTTGCTCATCTTCGACTACAACTATAATTTTGACTTTTCCCAAAAAATCAACGGTATATTCTGAGCCAAGATAACGCTCTGTTTGTCCTTTTTGACGACCAAAACCCCGCACCTCAGAAATCGTTACTCCGATTATTCCGGCATTTAAGAGGGCAGTTTTTACTTCTTCTAATTTAAAGGGTCTGATAATAGCTTGAATTCTTTTCAATTCTCAATCTCCTCTCCTGATAACAAGAGCTTACGGTAATTGGAGACAGGGGAAAGTTACAGAAATAACAAATTTTTAATAAACAATTCGTCTTCAGGATTTTGATAGGGATTTCCCACCCGATGTCCCCAAATAGAAGGAATGGGTAATGTTACCCCACATTGCAAGGATAGATTGGCGATCGCGAAATGGTTCATATTCTGATTCATATTGCTTTGAGGTGATGGATAATTTTCAAGTTAAAGCGGTACAATAACCAGTACAGCAAGTATAAATTAATTATGGATATTCATAGTGCGAGTCACGCTAGAGCAAACTTGTTTAAGTTATTAGAACAAGTTAATCGAGAAAGTGAACCTTGTATTATCACTTCTCGTAAAGGAGATGGGGTATTAATCTCTAAAGATGATTGGGAAAGTATACAAGAAACATTATATTTGCAGTCTATACCAGGATTTGTTGAGTCTATAAAGCAAGCTGAAGCAGATGATGAATGGGTATCAGAAGCAGAATTTATGGATGAATTAAATGGCTTGGACGATTAAGTTTTCCCGTAAGGCTTTAAAAGATGCCAAAAAACTACGATCTGCCAATTTAGCTGCCAACGTTAATCAATTAATAGAAATTCTTGAGCAAAATCCATATCAACCTCCATGTAAAAAACTTGCTGGTGATCTACAAGGCTATTATTCTCGACGTATTAACATTCAGCATCGTTTGGTTTATTCAATAGATGAAAAAAACAAGATTGTAAAAGTGGTTTCTGTTTGGTCGCATTATGGGGAATAAAATAATATGCGATCGCGCTAAACAAATCTGACAACAATGCTTAGAATCTCCCCGACAAATTTAACTGGTGAGCTATGAAACAACCTCCAAAAATGACAGAGGATAGCTCATATTGGCAGCGAAACCGAGAATATTACGATCGCGATGTTCGTATAGTAATTC
Organism: Pleurocapsa sp. PCC 7319; assembly: GCF_000332195.1. Classification (NCBI taxonomy): domain Bacteria; kingdom Bacillati; phylum Cyanobacteriota; class Cyanophyceae; order Pleurocapsales; family Pleurocapsaceae; genus Pleurocapsa; species Pleurocapsa sp. PCC 7319. The sequence goes on along the minus strand of NZ_KB235922.1, from coordinate 1,412,465 downwards.
CCCGTCAGCACTAAATAAAAAAGTCCCACCACGTTGAGTTAAATAAGTTGCATCAGGAACATAGGTATTCCAGTTGCTTAATACTTCAGTCATATTTCTCAGTCTGAGGGTGGCTAATTCAAAAGGACGCTGAAAACCTTCTCCTCCTGCCAATTTAAACAGTGAACCTTTAATTGATGGCAAAGGGGTATCTTCGATCACTTCATCGTTAGAGATTAACTGAGGAGCTTGGCGATCGCCTTTATAACCTCGAAATACTTCTGGCAAAGTTCCTGGACTACCGATTCCCGCACACATCAACATTAAATTGATAAAAGCACTATATTTTGCAGGTAATAAGGGAAACTTGACCGATAATCCCTGATAAAGATCTAATTGACGATGAATCTTGGCAGTGGGGTCAACAAATAAACTATCTTGGGGAAAATCTGTATACTCACAAAACTTTAAACCTGAATTGCGATCGCCAATACCAATAGCTTTAACTGTAATTTCCTGGGCTTGAAGTTGCTTATTTTCTTTTTTTAGCCACCAAGCATACTCTAAATTATCAAAATCTCCTAACTGCGACCAAAGCAAAACTAAAGTTTTCCCAGAACTATTGTCTAAGAGCGGCTTGATTTTTCCATCACTGACACACTGACATTGAATTTGACTAAGAAGAGAATAAACGTTGTTCATCGATGATTTATCTTAAGCAGGATTTGATTGAAATTAAGCCACAAAACAATTAATCTGCAATTTCACTAAAACTAAAACTAAACTAAATATATACCTTAATCAAGCTTATTGGTTATTATGCCACCAAGGAAGGAAGAATCGCTGTAAATCTAATATTTAGCAAGCCAGATAAAAATTTAAAATATTTCAAATTTCTTTCAATATGACTCAAAAATCAAATCCTCCCATAGCAACCAAACACCCTCACGAATTGGTAACTCATGGGGATAAGAGAATTGATAACTACTATTGGTTGCGCCAACAAGATAATCCTGAAGTTATTGATTATTTGAAAGTCGAAAATGACTATACAGAAGAGAGAATGCAGCATACTGAAGAGTTGCAAAAATCTCTGTACGATGAAATCCTCTCTAGGATTAAAGAAACCGATCTTTCTGTTCCCTACCGTCTCAAAGATTACTATTACTACTTTCGTACCGAAGAAGGTCAAGCATATTCTATTTTCTGCCGTAAATATCAGAGTTTGGATGCAGAGGAAGAGATCTTATTAGATCAAAATGAATTGGCAGAAGGAAAAGAATTTTTTAGTTTGGGAGTGGCATCAGTTAGTCCGAATCAGCAAATTTTAGCTTATTCTACAGATACAACAGGTGCAGAGCAGTATACTCTGGTTTTCCTCGATTTATCTACACGAGCGCTTTACTCGGAGACGATTCCTAATACCTATTATTCTTTTGCTTGGGGTAATGATAACCTGACTGTTTTTTATACCAAGGTAGATGATGCTAATCGTCCTTATCAACTGTGGCGACATATTTTAGGTAGCGATCCTAGTAAAGATGTGTTGGTATACCAAGAAGATGACGAGGCTTATTACTTGGGTGTAGGGAAAACTCGTTCTCGGGCATATATTTTGCTCGAATTGGGCAGTAAAATCACTTCAGAATGTCATTATCTGGATGCCAATAATCCTAGGGGAGAGTTTAAACTATTCCAACCTCGTCAAACAGGAGTGGAATATTCTATCGAACATCACAGTGACCGCTTTTATATCGTGACTAACGAAGAGGCGGTTAATTTTCGATTAAGGTCAACACCAGTTGATTCGACCGATAAAACTAACTGGAAAACTGTTATTCCCCATCGAGAAAACGTGATGTTAGAGGGAATTGATGCGTTTGCCGATTATTTAGTGATTTATGAACGTAAAGGAGGATTACCCACAGCCAGAATCCAAACCTTAGCGACAGGAGAAATAACAGAACTAACTTTTCCCGAACCAACTTTTTCTTTTTCTGGGGGAAATAATCCCGAATTTGATACTACTAAGTTTCGGTTTGGTTATAGTTCTATGATTACTCCTTCTTCTGTCTTCGATTACGATTTGGAAACAGGGGAAAGAGAACTAAAAAAAGAAACCGAAGTATTAGGGGGATACGATCGCAGTTTATACGCCAGCGAAAGATTAATTGCCACTGCCTCAGATGGTACAGAAGTTCCTATTTCCTTAGTTTATAAAAAAGGCATAAACCAAGATAGTTCTAATCCTCTGTGGTTAACTGGTTATGGTTCTTACGGCTATCCTTATCCTGCTACCTTCTCTTCTGTGCGTCTTTCTCTGTTAGACCGAGGATTTATTTTTGCGATCGCTCATATTCGTGGTGGACAAGAAATGGGACGTAAGTGGTACGAGGAGGGCAAGTTTTTACATAAAAAAAATACCTTTACTGATTTTATTGCCTGTGCTGAACATTTAATTGCTGAAAAATGGACAAATAGCGATCGCCTGGTAATCTCTGGCGGTAGCGCAGGAGGTTTACTAATGGGCGCGGTAATTAATTTACGTCCAGACTTATTTAAAGCCGTTATCGCCGATGTTCCCTTTGTCGATGTATTAACCAGTATTTTGGACACATCTCTACCTTTAACAGTCTTGGAATGGGAAGAATGGGGTAATCCGAATCAACCAGAATATTATGATTACATCAAATCCTATTCTCCCTACGATAACGTTACCGCTAAAGACTATCCGGCACTATTAATTACCGCAGGTTTAAATGATTCACGGGTTAAATATTGGGAACCTGCTAAATGGACGGCTAAATTGAGAGAAATGAAAACCGATGATCATTTATTGTTACTTAAAACCAATATGAGCGCAGGACATGGCGGTGCATCGGGAAGGTACGAACATCTCCAAGAAATTGCTTTTGAATATGCTTTTGTTTTGGATCAATTAAATCTTAAATAGGAGAATTTCATGACTAGCAGTTATATTTTACCGAGGCTAAAATCGGGGTGAACCTAAATCGGTAGCATATAAACAATATGCGTAATTCTATGGAAGAAATACAAAGTGGCAAGATTGAATTACTAGATATTTTAGTAGATATTAGACTAACCAACGTAACCGAAATCAAGATTGTTCAAGAAGTAGTTGGCTTTATCAATGCCAAGTATCAAGAGCATCAAACAATTCTTCAACCTGCTACCGTGGCAGCTTGGATTTTAAATCGTCAAGAGATACCAAACCTTTATGCTACTTCTTCTAGAGGTTATAACAAGCAAAGACTTAAATTCCAGAATCAATATAGTGTCTTAGTTCGAGAAGAATTACTACCTCGGGCTGTAGACGAAATTTTGATGGAAAAATTGCCCCAAAATTTACATCAGGATTTGACCATGGCAATCAATTCCTCCACCAGCCAAGAACAATCAGATGGAGTAGATATTTTTGAGATTTTAGCTAATATTAATCTTGCTAATGTTACCGAGTTTCAAGTAATAGAAGAGGCTTTTAATTATATTTATATTAACTATCCAGGGGCAACTGGACGAATTAACTTATCTGATGTCTGTGCCTTAATTCTCAATCACAAATCTGTATCTTCTTTGTATGCGACCTCTGCCGAAGAATACAAACAACTTAAACAAACCTATGTATCCAAATATCAGCCAGAAGTTAAACAAATTATTCACCAGATGGTAGCCAAAGTACATTCAGAAGGCTCTGAGCATTCTCTTAGTCAAGATTCTCTAATCTCAGTTAACCATCATCGACGCAAAAAACTCACTAAATCTTGGAATACTTAAACCGCATTTAGTTTGAAACCTATAGTTTTTAATGTAACTGTTCGAGAAAGTAACAAGTAGCAGGTAGCAAGTAAAAAGTTGTTCTTAATCCTTCTAACTCAAACTTTATTTAACCAGCAAAACTCCAGTTTTCAATGTGGACGGGGTTTAACTCGATCTAGATTGCAGCGCTGAACCAATTAAACCTTAACTAATTATATCAAGTGTGCTGATTTATTCCTTGAAAGCTTGCACCTTTCCATCAGGACTTAATAACAAGCGAACTTGATATTTCTGTGACACGGAAGCAGGAGAGATAAATGGTTCTCCCTGCACAGGTATATTAGTTTTACTTAGATATAATTTGGCAGCTTGACCAAGAGGAACTACGCGATTAATTGAACCATCAGGATTTAACAATAGACGATACTCTAGACTTTGTTTAAGTTCTGCTGGCGGTTGCCATTTCTCCTCAAAATAAGTTTTAATTTCTTGTAATTGATTGGGTTGGGAGCGAGAATTACCCAAAGCAAGATCTGAAGTTTGTTGAGATAAGGCGGACTCTTCAGTTGTTATTACTGTCGAATTACTAGGCTGAGGTAATTCCTGAGCTAGATTAGGGTTGATTTCGGTTTTTAATTGTGGTGTGGTGTCAGCTCCATCTCGCTCTGCTATTCTGCTTGGAGAAAACTCTTTTTCAATCACTGTATCTTGGGAAATTTCTTTTTGGTCCGGCTTGGTTTCAGCAGGAACCTTAATTACTGACTCTATTTGTTGATTAGCAGGGTTTTTCTTCTCAGCTGGATTATTTAATCCCGACTGGCGGGCTATTTCAGATAAAGAATAGTCAGCTGGATCGGGTATATCCGGTTTCGGTTTGGGCGTATCTACTGCCGGTGGTGGTGGTAGTCTAGTAGTAGATGACAAGGATTCATTCAATTTGGGTTGAGGAACTGGTTTTCTCGCTGTTTTGGGTAATTGAGGCGGAACAACATCATTTAACTGAGGAGTATCTTCTGGGGGTTCAGGTTTTGATGATGAGGCTACATTCTCCGGCGACGGGGATCTGAGTACAACAGTAGTAATACCTACAGCTGCAATCGTCACAGCTGCAACACTACTCCAAAGAGGAATTACTTTTTTGGCTCGAGCCGGTTTTAATTCTGGTAAAGCAGCAATCTGAGTTTTGTATGCTTCTAAAGCAGTGACTAAATCAAATAATTGGACTGTACTGAGTTGAATTTTATTAGCATTACTATCATGGGTTAATTTCCCCAAGAATAGTTCATGCTTACTTAATCCGTGGGATTGTAAATAAGGCTGATTTTTAGGAAATTTATTGTTAGCTGTAGAATCTATAATTAATTCTGTTTCTAATTTAAAAGAAGAATGTAAAAAGTTTTGGATATAAAAATCAACTGCCGTTTGAAGTTGTTCTATATCTTGGCGATCGCCTTTAATAGTTACCTGATTAGAAGTTGGTACCCTCGGATCGTCAAACTTTAGTTGAAAGCGAAAGTTTTTCAGTAAATCTTGATTTGTCCAATGGGAGAGAGGTGATTTTTTTCCTTGAATTTCTAAAGTACAGGTAGGTGGAGTAAAACGATGAATTGTACTGACCATTGATAATGAAATTTATCTTGAATTTACAGTTAGTGATTAAATAATTTTTAGGGAGATATTTGAGCCGCATCAAAGATAGCAATCCAAAGTAGACGATGACCATTTTGACCGCTATAAAAGAGTAGATCAATTAATAGTTTCCAGGCTAGTTGAGATATCAAAGTAGAAGAAAAATCTGGAGAATTGGTAATTCTTTCTTGATAGTAATTAATAAATTGATCGAGATAGTTACCTAATAAAGCAGTTTGATGGGGTGGTTTATTTTGTTCTGTTGCTTGTTCTAGTAAACTAACAGCACGACGGAGTAATTCTTGATGTTGATTGGCTAAAAAACAAATAATTAATACTAGCGATCGCGCCTCTTCCACATCCAGTTTTTTTCTACCACCCGAACTTTTACGTTGGGGGTTAGAAGCTCTTAACCGCCATAGGGTTATGCGATCTCCTACTACCGATTCTAAATTTAAATCTTTGGCAGCCTGCAAAATAGCTTCCGAACTGATATTGGCGATCGCTTCTAAAGCTAATAACACGAGATCCAGATGAGATTTAATGTTCTCTAATTGACCATCATTATTGAGCTTTGGCGATCTTAAATCTTGCCATCTAGAAGAATCGGACGTAGTGTTGGCGGTGGGTGGCATCATAACCAGGACCAGAATTGGTACTATAGTAATTTATTGTAGTTTACGAAAACTTGATTAATTTCCTGGAAATTTACTGATAAATACTGTTTACTTCTATAGATTTTAAGCATCATAATTAATCATAAATAAAGCTTGATATTTAAATCTAAAATGACTTTTTATTTATCTGGTGCCGGCGCATATTGTGTGTTTTTACTATGTAGAATGTTCAGCGATCAAGAATGCTCTAAAACAGATCGCGCTTCTTGGATGGTAATTGCGATCGCATCAGTATTTTGGGTAATTGTTATTCCTCTATCTATTATAGAATTACAGTCAAAGACAAAAGTAAAAGCTCAACTCGATTCTCTTGCCAAACCGATGAATTTTGGTCCAGAAGCCAGGCAGATCAAAACTGTTCAACAGATAGAAGAAGTCACAGAAAATATTACCCCGCAGTTAAACCCCAGCAATTTTTAAAACTCAAATATAGCGGTTCTCAAATAAGTGAGGTACAAATATAAACTTAGTCAAAAACCTGAAAACCCCTATTCCCTATTTCCTATTCTCTGACTCCACCAAGGTGTATCTCATTAATACGAGAACCGCTATAGCAAGGAGAGGACAGGTAGTTGGCAAACTTGACAAGTGATTTTACCTAACAGTTTCCGCTTTTCCAAGTGGCGAGAAACGAATTTCAATTCTTCTACGACTAGCATTTGGTTGACGATTGACCGTCGCAAATTCTCCCGAGGGAAGTTCTAATTGTGCTGCTGAATAGGCACGAAATCTTACTCCTTGTAGTCTTTCGGTTTGTTCTTGCACTGTCTGTAGCTGTTTAACTACTTCTAAAGCTCGCATTAAGCCAAGATCGGCATTTGAGCCAGGTTTAAGAGTATCCACAGGCTGTTTGCCCTGCGCCACATCTTCTAGCTGTCGATCTAAATTACCATTGCCAAAGTTAACTTGACCATCGGTATGTCCGATGATTTCAACTACGTAAAGGTTTCTCTGTTGGCTAATTCGTTCAATGCGATCAACTAAATCTTCGGTAATATAACTTTTTAACTCTCGGGGTAAGCTCGCACTACCAGAGTCAAACTGATATTCTCCTGAGTCTTGAATTACCACTACTGGAGGAGCTGACTTTAAACGTTTTATTTCTGACTGTAGAATATCTATACGACTGCGACTTCTTTCATTACTACTTAGTAAAATCCTTTGTAAATCGGCGGAAGTCTTTTTCAGCCTCCGTACATTAGAGGTACTTTCTCCTAGTTCATTTTCTAAGGTAGCTAATTCTCTTTGGAGTAACCTTACCTGTCTTTCGGTATCGCTGAGATTTTGCTCGGTTTCTTCAGCAGCATATTTAAGGAACAATGATTTGAATAAGGCTAGCAATAAGAATAAGCTAATAATCATAAAAGCATTAGCCATTAAATCTGTAAAGGATGGCCATACATTTAAGTTTTCTATAGCCTCATAGCTGCCTAAGTTCCGCTTTTTTTTACCCATGAGTTTTACCTGGTTCAAAAATAGATGGATTTAGAATTGAATTTTTTGAATTTTATCGACCAGTCTAGTTAGCTCCTCGTGAATTTCTCTAATTCCTGATTGTTCAATGATATTTTTCTCTTGATTTAGGTTGACTAAATGAGCGTAATGTTGATTTAAATTATTTACTTGTTGATTTAATTCCAAAAACTTTTTAGTTAGTTTTTGCATGGAATCCAAGTTATGTTCAAAAGCCTGAGTTGATTTCTGTAATACTAGGGAGGATTGGGAAAATTGATTTTGGGCGATCGCTAAATTATTAGTAGCCGCAGCAAGTTTTTCGGGGAAACGACTATGCTCAAAAACACGAGCAGAATGTTCAAAAGTATCAGCACTTTTTTCAATTCTGGCAAAGGCTTTCGACATAGATTGTTCAATTGTGTTTCCTAGCTGAAGCAACATTTGGTCGAAGTTATGACCAAACTGAACAATTGCCCCTTCTAGGGAGCTAACGGGCTGGATTTTGGGTAAATAAATATTATCAATATAGTCTTCAATCGAGCTAAGTAAACTGGCTTTAACAATCTTGGTATTCCAAAGTAAGTTGAGAACTGTTAGCAAAGAACTACAGGCGATCGCAATCAAGCTAGTAGTAAAAGCGATTCCCATTCCCTGAAGAGGTCGATCCAACTCTTCTACTAAATTTCTCACATCACTAATATCAACCTGGGTAATAGTTTGGCTTAGATTCGCCAAGTTAAAGGTTATACCCAAAAAAGTCCCTAAAAGACCAAAAGAAAGTAATAAGTTAGGTAAGATGCGACTCAAGTTATCAACAAACTCACATCCCAAAGACATCCCTAAAAAATTTATTTTTTCCCGATTATATTCTCCCTCAATTATGGCGACGGTATTTAATTGATCTAAATGGTTAGTGCGCTCTACAAATCGCTGTTCTAAATTGGTAATAATTTTAGGATTAGATTCTAAACTTCCTCCTATCAGTAATCTTCTAGCTTGCCCTGCCAAATATTTTAGATGTCGATATAGAGAATAACGTAAGAAAATGGCAGCTACAGTGGGCAAAATAACCAGAAAAATTGTCAAAATAATGAGGTAGCCAGGGAGTAAACGCAAAATACTCAGTATTTGTTCCATAGTCTTTAACTATATTAAGTGTTGATATTTGTATTCTAGGAAGAAAGGGATTTGTTGCGATCACAACCATTTCTCTCATCAAGGCTACTAAAGAGTCGGGAAACTCGCATAAAATACTCAAAAATCAAGTTCATTCAATTAAAGCATTAGCGGTTCAATTATCAATGGACTATTAATAATTGATAATTAATTAGGTTTAAGACCTTTTCTTTTAAAGAAAGGCAATTGAGCAGGTAATTATTCACTGTTCAACCAAGCTTCATCCCAAGGTGCCCCTCCAACTTCTAAGCCAGCCAGGTTACTAGTGGCTTTGACAATTAATTCACCACTACGATAACGTAATTCTAAATTGAGCTTTCCTTTGGTTGTATCGCGACAGTTGAAAACTAGTCCTTGAGCCGTAGGAGTTCGCACATAAGTACCAGGTAAATCTGTTTTTCCTGTGAGAGTTACCCAAAACTGAGAAGATACTGCTTGCATCTGCCATTGCCCCCAAGACTCTATATTCCAGCTAACTTCGGAGTTCCAGGGTGCGAATTCATAAAATTTCCCTTGATGATGAATTCCGACTAATCCTACTTCTTCTTGCCACCATAATACTTGCCTGATTCCTCCACCAGCAGTTAAAGCTAAATCTGATTGTTCAATAAAGCTATTACAATTCATCCAAAACCACTTTTGCGGGAAAGAGCTACCCCAATTTTTCTCACTATAGGCAGGGGCATCAGTAAATCGATAAAGTGTTCCCTTCCATTCGATCCACCCTGTTGCTAAACCATGTGCCAAAGTAATTTGCCATCCTGGTTCAAATATCGGCAAATATGAAAGCCAACCTGCTGTTGATTGCTGGAGTTGTTGTGAGTTTCCCCAACCGTAAACTGGTTTAATCTGATATTCCCATCGACAATACTCATTTCTTACAGGATCGTAAATGCTTCCCTGATTTAAATTATTTGTGGTCTGATATCCTTCTGTAATGCAATTACTAAATTCAGCGGGAGCTAAAAGTTGTGGTTTAATCTTTAAATTATTTTTCCCCCAATGTCCCAAACTTAAATTATCTTTAGCAGCAAAAAATTTTTGTACATCAGGAAAGATGCGACAGAGATATGTTTCATCAATACCTAAAATCTGAACTGCACCGCCACTCTGAGGCTGATTCCCAAGAGGATCGGTAATCGAATACATAAAAGCGAAGGTTTGATTAATCTTTGGTAAAGTTAGACGAAAATACCAACCTTCAAAATAACGGGGATTGATTTGATTCCAATGATAACCACTGTGAGGGGTTTGAAGATTTTGCTGTAAATTAAAATAATCAGAGAAAATCATGTAGCAACTAATAAGCTAGTACATTTTATTAAACCTCGATTAATTATTAATTAAACGTACTAATTGACCAGGAACAAAACGATGAGTCCCATTTACCACAATAGAATCCCCTGGCTGTAAAGTCCCCCTAACTAGAACTCGATCTTCCTGGGTTTCTAAAAGCTCTACGTATCTACGTTCAATTTTAGTCTGATTGTTATCAGTTTTAACTACTGCCAAACAAGACCATAAACCCTTATCTGCTTTAACTAAAGCATTAATCGGCAACCAGTAACCATCGGTAGAAGAGGTTTGACTGACTGCTAAACGAGTAATTTGTCCAGGTGCGACTTGATTGCTAGCTGAGGGTGCTAATTTTAAAATTACACTGCGGGTTCTCGTAGCGGGATCGACTTCAGGCAAAATTGCATTCACGATCGCACTGAAGTTTGTGCCAGCAATTTTTACCTGCTGTTCACTACCAAGCTCCATCTTACTAACCATCGCTAGGGGTAATCCAACTTTAACTTCAGGCTGGATATCTTCTACCAAGCGCAAAATAGACTGTCCAGTTTCTACTACTGTTCCTTCATCTAAATTACGAGCAGCTACTATACCTTCAAACGGAGCCTTAAGACTACTTTTGGTGATCGAAATATCCAAGTTTTCGATCTGGGCAGTTAAACCATCAACAGCAGCCTGTTGAGCTTTAATCTGTTCTACTCTAGTACCATTTCTTAACTCACTTAAATTACTTTTCGCATTAGCTAAACGTTCATTTAAAGCTTTGCTATTAAAACTTATCTCCTCTAATTGTTCGCGGGCGATCGCACCTTCACGAAATAAATATTCTCGACGAGAGCTTTTGAGTTTTTCTAACTCTAATTGCTGTTCCAAATCTCGCACCGATGCCTGGGCAGCCGCAATTTGCTCACTTCGCGTACCGTTTTCTAGTTCAGCTAACACTGCCTGTGCTTGTGCTTTTTGAGCTAATAGAGATTTTTTTTCTGCTTCCAGGTTAGCTGTATCTAGTTTAGCTAAAGGCATTCCCTCTGTAATGCGATCGCCCTCATCTACCAATACCTCAATTAACTTTCCCCCTCGTTCAAAACCAACTTCACTGCTACGAGAAGCTTGAACTTCTCCAGTAAAAGTTTGAGAAGTTTGATAAGACTGGACTGCTTCAATCTTTATCGTTTCCACCGGCAGAATATTTCCTTGAGTTTTTTTAACTACGGGTTGCGCTAAGGTGGGTTGTGGCGATTGATTTCTTTGTCCGAGCAAATAACCTAATCCCAAAACAATACTTATAATTAACAATAATTGCCATTGAAATAACTGTATCTGCTTAGCTGACTTAGAAAACGTTTTTGGCTGATGCAATTCCCCTTTTTTCATATCAATTAACCATTCGCTAAATATTTAGTCAACATAAATTAGCTATAGGATATACAATTTGTTTATATACAAATTATTGAGTATGATATTAATATATATACAATTTGTTGAATATGTCAAACTGCTTGAGGGTAAGGCAACAATAATAGGCAGTAATTACAGTAATTAACAGTAAAAAACGCTCATAAATGATTTAATATGGCTCTATCACACACTATTTTGGCGACTTTGGGGGATAAAGCACTGAGCGGTTATGATTTGTGGAAAGAATTTGCTGAGTGTACCACTCACTATTGGAAAGCTAGTCAGCAGCAAGTATATCGAGAATTAAGCAAATTAGAGACCCAGGCCGCGATCGCCGTCGAAGTCGTGCCTCAAGATGGTCGACCTGACAAAAAGCTCTATAGTATTACTCCTGAGGGAAAGGAGATGCTGATCCAGTGGATTGCTGAAGCTTCTGAACCGACGGCAATAAGAGAAGAAGTATTAGTTAAAGTCCTGGCGGCGAATTTAGTGGAGCCGGAAGTAATTATTGCCGAATTAAAACGTCGTCAGCAGATACACAGTCAAAATCTTGCTGCTTGTAAAGAAATGGAACAAGAATTTTTAGCTCGTGAGTCAGAATTATCCCTTAAGGAAAAATGTAAGTATCTAACTCTGCGACGAGGCATTCGTTACGAAGCAGAGTGGGTCGGGTGGTGCGAAGAGGCGATCGCTTTTTTCCAAGAGCAAAATTCCCAATCAAGCAATTAGCTTAAATTAGAATAGTTAATAGCTGCTTTTAACATTTAGCAATATAAAGCAACAAATATTAGTTTTATCTAGATGCAATTGCACAAAGATTGCACAAAAGCTTTGGTTGAATAAGCTTAGTCCAAAGGTCACTGAATCTCCTAACTTAGGAATTTTTCTCAAAGCTATTAAGCGACTACCAGCCAATAGCTTCTACGGAAGTTAGGAATCAGTTTTCTTAACAATTTATTTTGTGCAAATTAATATCTAGGAGAAATATTGATGTTTGATGCATTTACACGGGTAATTTCCCAGGCTGATGCGAGAGGAGACTATCTTAACAGCAGTCAATTTGATGCTCTCAAAAACATGGTTGCCGAAAGCAACAAGCGAATGGATGTTGTGAATCGCATCACTGGTAATTCTTCAGCGATTGTTGCTAATGCTGCTCGTGTTCTGTTTGCCGAACAACCCCAATTAATTGCACCAGGCGGTAATGCTTACACTAATCGCCGCATGGCTGCTTGTTTGAGAGATATGGAAATCATCTTACGCTATGTTACTTACGCCACATTTGCTGGTGATGGAAGTGTTCTAGAAGATCGCTGTTTAAACGGTTTGCGGGAAACCTATGTTGCTCTAGGAGTTCCGGGTCCTTCAGTATCTGAAGCTGTCAGCAAGATGAAAGCCGCTGCTATTGAAATCGCTAATGACCGTAATGGTGTAACTCAAGGAGATTGTAGTTCCTTAATGTCGGAATTATCTAGCTACTTTGATCGCGCTGCTGCTGCTGTAGGTTAGTTGACGCTGAACTAACTCTAACCCAGATAACCTAATCAACTTTTAGTTAAACATAGTAAAAATTTACTGCAAGAGGTATTTTATCCATGAAAACTCCTATCACTGAAGCAATCTCTGCTGCTGACTCTCAAGGTCGCTTTCTAAGCAGCAGCGAAATTCAAACTGCATTTGGTCGTTTTCGGCAGGCAACTGCTAGTTTAGAAGCTGCTCAAGCACTAACCAGTAAAGCAGATAGTTTAGTTGATGGTGCAGCTCAAGCTGTTTATACTAAGTTCCCTTATACTACTCAAATGCAGGGACCAAATTACGCTTCCACTCCTGAAGGTAAAGCTAAGTGTGCTCGCGACATTGGCTATTACTTACGAATGATCACCTATTGTTTAGTCGCTGGTGGCACCGGTCCCATGGATGACTACTTGATTGCTGGAGTTGCTGAGATTAACGCTACTTTTGAGTTGTCTCCTAGCTGGTATATAGAAGCCCTCAAGCATATCAAAGCCAATCACGGTTTAAGTGGCGATCCTGCTGTAGAAGCCAATTCCTATATTGAGTACGCGATTAACGCTCTCAGCTAGAGTTTTTCTCGTAGCTCGGAATCGCAGATGACTATTGAGCTTGTCTTTAGGTTTAATGGTTAGCTGTAATTTCGAGCAGTTTTTTTAGCAAAAACAATTAGCAAATATTTAGGAGTATAACCTGTGGCAATTACAGCAGCATCTCGCTTGGGAATTTCTGCCTTTGACAATACTAATATAGTGGAACTGCGTCCTAACTGGAGTAAAGAAGATGCCCAAATAGCGATCGCAGCAGTATATCGACAAGTTTTGGGCAACGACCATTTAATGAAATCGGAACGCCTGACCAGTGCGGAATCATTATTGGGGGATGGTTCTATTCCAGTTCGTGAATTCGTCAGAGCAGTTGCTAAGTCAGAATTATATAAAGCAAAATTCTTTTATAACAACTATCATCCCCGTACCATCGAGCTAAACTTCAAGCATCTATTAGGTCGCGCTCCCTACGACGAAGCAGAGATCATCGAACATCTCGATCTCTATCAAAATCAGGGTTTTGAAGCAGATATTGATTCTTATCTCGATTCTGACGAATATGTACAGAATTTTGGCGAAAATATAGTTCCTTACTATCGAGGGTTTTCTACTCAACGGGGTCAGAAAACTGTCGGTTTTACGAGAATGTTCCAGCTTTATCAAGGTTACGCTAATAGCGATCGCGCTCAGGGAAATACAGGTAGTCCTCGCTTAACTTATGATTTGGCTCGAAATATAGCAACCCCTGTTAACAGCCCCGGTGGTAGAGGTTCTCTATCTGGAACCACCACTACTGAGAGGGGTAATCTATATCGACTGCGGGTAACTAAAGGTGCAATTGGACGCGCTCCCCAAATACGTCGTAGCTTACAAGAGTACGTTGTACCCTACGAAAGACTTTCTGCAACCTTACAAAAAATAAATAAACAAGGTGGTCGAGTTATTAGTTTGACCAATGCTTAACAACGTGAGTTCGGAGTTCGGAGTTCGGAGTTTGGAGTTTGGAGTTTGGAGTACTCGCTAACGTTTAACAAATAGTTCACGTTTAGCAAAAAGCTATTGGTTTTTAAATAACTATCAAACATATATTCAGGAGAATAGTAAGTGGCAATTACAACAGCAGCATCTCGTTTGGGAGTTTCTGCTTTTAGCGATCGCAAACCGCTAGAATTACGTCCCAATTGGACTCAAGACGATGCTAAAGCCGTAATTAACGCCGTTTATCGGCAAGTTTTGGGCAACGATTATATTATGCAGTCTGAGCGTCTGACGGCGACAGAATCTTTACTATGTAATGGTTCAATTAGCGTTCGCGACTTTGTGAGAACGGTAGCGAAGTCAGAACTATATAAAAATAAATTTCTCTATGACAATTTTCAAACTAGAGTCATCGAATTAAATCTCAAGCATTTGCTGGGTCGCGCTCCCTATGATGAATCGGAAGTAATTTATCATCTTGACCTCTATCAAAACCAGGGTTTTGAGGCAGATATTGACGATTACATCGATTCGGCAGAATACGAAGCCAACTTTGGTGACAACATCGTTCCCTACTTTAGGGGCTTTGAAACGCAAACCCAGCAAAAAACTGTTGGCTTTACCCGTATGTTCCAATTATATCGGGGTTATGCCAATAGCGATCGCTCTCAAATAGCTGGCAAACCCTCCCGTCTGGCGAAAGAGCTGGCAGCTAATAATGCTTCAGCAGTAGTTGCTCCCTCTGGTGGCACAGAAGGTTGGGCTTATCGGGATTCTAGTAGAGGGGTTACTCCCGAACGCACCTTTAGAAACTCTAATAAAGAGGGTCGTATCTATCGCGTGGAAATAGCGGGGATGAGTTTGGCTGGCTATCCCAAAGTACGTCGAGCTAGTCGTGCTTTACTAGTTCCCTACGAACAGTTGACACCAACCCTCCAAAGAATCAACAAAATGGGTGGAAAAGTGGCAAGTGTAACTTTGGCGTGAACAGTAGTATAGGGGACTGGGAGAGAATGACAAATTTAACTTCTAATATTTAACTTTTGACTTATTTCCCATTTCCCAATCTCTAATCCCTAATTATTGAAAAAGATAGGTAAAAAAATCATGTTAGGTAATTTTTTGATTGGCGACAGGAATGGTTCTCCAACTAAAAATAGAGTCTTTGTTTACGAAGTAACAGGATTAAAACAAAGCGAAACGAATGATAGCAATAGTTATCCCTTCCGCAATAGTAGCAGTGTATTTCTCTCTGTGCCTTATAACCGTATGAACGAAGAGATGCAACGTATTGGCAAAATGGGTGGGACAATTGTTAATATTCAATCTCTAAATGATTTCCAAAACCCCTCGGAAACAGAAAACACTAACAATAATAACAGTAATGATTCAGAGGGTTGATTGTTAATTTGCTCATTTATTAACCTTAGAAGTTTAAGGATGGGGAAAAAAATCAAACTTGTTAATTAATTACGCTTGGTGTGAATTAGCTTTGTTCATATTAACTCTTCTGGCTATTAGCTATTAGCTATTAGCTATCAGCCTTTTCTTAGACGTTAATTATTAATTACTATTCCTCATCCCACAAAATTCATTCCTTAAAAATATGGTTGCAACTATTAGATCTTCTCTTAGAGAGCGTCAACATTTGCTGATTCGTCAATTAGCCAATTGTATTCAAAGAAACTGGGAAAAGTATTTGAATTTATCCCCCTACAATATTCCTGAAGGCTTGGGTTATGTAGAGGGAAATCTTGAAGGAGAGAAATTAATTATTGAAAATCACTGTTATCAAACGACTCAGTTTCGCAAGTTACATTTGGAGCTAGCACAAGTAGGCGATCGCTTGGATATTCTTCACTGTGTGATGTTTCCCCGTTCTAACTATGATTTACCAATCTTCGGGGTGGATCTGGTGGGGAGTAAAGCGGGAATTGGAGCCGCAATAGTTGATTTATCTCCTGTGCAGAGTAATCATAATCTTCCCCCTGCTTATGAGCGAGTTTTGGCTAATTTACCTCAAATAGAATTTGCTCAACCTCGTGAATTACCTGAATGGGGTCATATTTTCTCGGAGTTTTGTTTATTTGTGCGTCCCATCAATCGTGCTGAAGAAATATTATTTCTTGATCGGGTAGAGAAATTTTTAACTTTGCATTGTCAAATTGCTATTGCTAAATCTTTGGTATCTTCAAAATTCAAGCAAGCTCAAATTCGCGCTGGGCAACGTTACTACTGTTCCCAGCAACTACGAAATGATAAGACTCGACGGGTATTAGAGAAGTCTTTGGGTAGAACTTGGACTGACCGCTATATGAGCCAAATGCTCTTTGATTGTCACTAAATCTACTGGCATAGAATTAATTTTAGTAACGCATTAAATTAACAAACATTAAATTCGAGTTAAGCTTGGTTAATAAAAGTATCTCTAAATTAATTATGGAGGGAGTTAACGAATTTCCCAGTAAGCAATTATTCCTCCAAGCTGTGTTTGAACATTCCTCTGAAGCGATCGCAATTATCGATGAAGGAGATCGCCTAGTTGAAGCCAATCCCGCTGCTTGTAAGTTATTTGGTGCAGCTAGAAAAAAATTGCTGGGTAATCTAATTGCTGACTGGTTTGATTTTCCCCTCAATGAATCAATAGCAGAAGTTCAATGGCAACAAACTGACGGCAGCATTAAGACAATTGAATATAGCCGAGTACGCGATTTATTGCCCAATTATCATTTACTGGTTTTAAGGGATATTAGCCAATTACAAAGGGCGACAGCAGCAGAATTAGACCGAGAACATCAACGGATTGAGTTATTTGCTGAAGTAACCCTCAAAATAAGACAGTCATTACAATTAGAAGAAATTTTACGAACTGCCGTAACAGAAGTTCAAAGTATTTTACAAGCCGACCGGGTATTGATCTATCAAGTGTTTGCCAACGGTACGGGAATGCCGATTAAAGAAGCCGTACTGCCAGACTACGCTCCAATTCTGGGTGTTGAGTTCCCCGAAGAAGTTTTTCCTGAAGATTATCGCGACTTATACACCAAGGGTAGAGTTAGAGCGATCGCCAATGTACATGACCAAAATGCTGGCTTAGCTGAATGTTTGATCGAGTTTATGGATGAATGGATGGTCAAAGCTAAGCTAGTAGTACCAATCCTGCAAAATTTTAAATCTTCAATTGACATCCAGGAAGATCGACTGTGGGGATTATTGATTGCTCATCAATGCCAAGCACCTCGAAAGTGGACAGAATTTGAGTTGGAACTAATGCAGCAATTAGCTGACCAAATTGGCATTGCTTTATCCCAAGCCGAATTACTAGAAAATTTAGAGGGTTTAGTTGCCGAGCGCACAGCCAAACTAAGACAAGAAATTAGCGATCGCCAAGAAGCAGAAGCCGCCTTACGGCGAAGTGAAGAACAACTGAGGTTAATTGCTGATGGACTGCCAGTTTTGATTGCTTATGTAGATAAAAAGCAGCGTTATCGTTTTAATAACGAAGCTTATCAAACTTGGTTGGGATTATCTCCAGCAGAGATTTATAAATGCCATCTCCAACAGGTGCATGGCGAAGCAGAATATCGAGAAATCCAGCAATATTTGGAAATGGCACTATCAGGAAAAACAGTTAGTTACGAAAGAGAGCTAACTCTTCTCGATGGATGCGTTCATTCTCTAAGTATTACTTACATCCCCCACCTAGATGAAACAAATTCTGAGAGAGTTTTAGGATTTTTTGCCTTGACCAGCGATATTAGCGATCGCAAGGCAATTGAAAGAATGAAAGATGAGTTTATTGCGGTAGTCAGTCACGAATTACGCACTCCTCTAACTTCAATTCATAGTTCCCTCAAAATTTTAGCAACTGGCAAACTAGGTAATCTCTCGACCAAAGGACAAAGAATGTTGCAGATTGCTGACGAACAAACCGAACGGCTAGTCAGACTGGTTAATAATGTCCTCGATCTACAACATATCCAATCGGGCAAAGTCAAAATGAATAACAAAGCCCATAAAGTGACAGAGTTAATGATTGAAGCAGTTCAAACTATGCAGGCTATGGCACAAGAACAGCAAGTTAAACTTTTCGTCGAACCCGTTCCTCTGTTTGTCTGGGCTGACCATGACTATATCCTACAAACCCTGACTAATTTAATCAGTAATGCGATTAAATTTTCGCCGCCACAAAGTATGGTTTGGCTCTCCGCTACTAGAGAAAATCAAAAACGCAATCGCAGACGACATAAACGTCCCCCCAAGGTTACTTTTGCCGTTAAAGATTGTGGTCAGGGAATTCCTGCCGATCGCTTAGAAACAATTTTTGAACGGTTTCACCAAGTTGATTCTTCTGATTCACGGAAAAAAGGAGGTACCGGTTTAGGATTAGCTATTTGCCGTCAAATTGTTGAAGGACACGGAGGACATATCTGGGCTGAGAGTTGCTTGGGCAAAGGAAGCACTTTTTATTTTACTCTCCCCGAACTTATACAGTCAGAGGAAAATCGGGATGAATAATAAACGAATTTTACTAATTGACGATGAGGAAACAATTCAAGAAGTGGTGCAAGCAGGAATTGAAATTGAAGCTGGTTGGCAGGTAGAGATCGCTTCATCTGGTTTGGAGGGGATTAACTTGGCTCAAACTCAAAAACCCGATGCTATTCTCCTGGATGTGATGATGCCTGATATGGATGGTATTTCTACTTTGTCTAATTTAAAAGCTGACGCTCAAACCTGTTCTATTCCCGTAATTTTTTTAACTGCTAAAACCCAAGTTGCCGAAAAAGACCAATTACAAAGTTTAGGGGTAGTGGATGTAATAACTAAGCCTTTTAATTCGATGACCCTCGCCAGTCAAATAGCCAAAATACTGCAATGGGAAATGTAAGCTTGCTAATAGCTAATTGTTAATAGCTAATAGCTAATAGCTAATGGCTAATGGCTAATTGTCCAATTTGATCGCGATTAGGAATGAGAATCTTATTAGTTGATGATGACGAAACTTTAGTGGATCTACTCACCAAAACTCTGGCAGAACGGAGTTATGCGATCGATGTGGCTACAGACGGGGAACAGGGTTGGATTTATGGTTCTACCTATACTTATGACCTAATTATTCTTGATTGGTCATTACCCAAACTCGACGGTATCAAGTTGTGTCAGCGGCTTCGTTCTCATGGTTGCAATACCCCAATTATTTTGCTCACTTCTCGTCACGGCAGCCAAAATAAAATTAGGGGATTAGATGCTGGTGCAGATGATTATATCTGCAAGCCTTTTGATGTGGAAGAATTAGCTGCTCGGATTCGAGCATTACTACGCCGTTTGAACTGTGACTTTCTTCCCATATTAAGTTGGGGAGATTTACAACTCGATCCTTGTAGTTGCCAGGTTACTTGTCGGGGCAAATCACTTTCTCTAGCAGCTAAAGAATACAGGCTATTAGAATTATTTTTGCGTCATAGTCAAGAAGTTGTGAGTATCGAAGATATTATTGAAAGTCTCTGGTCATCAATGGAATATCCTTCGGGCGCAACGGTTCGCTCCCATATTAGGCGTTTGCGTCAAAAACTAAAATTAGCTGGTTTACCTGAAGATATGATTGTCACAGTAAGAGGACAGGGATATTGTCTCAAGTCTTCACCTCAAAATAACGATCATAAAAGAGATTCAGTTAGCTCTGATAGAGTTTTCCCTAAGAGCATTTCTGCTAATAGAGCATCAATTATTGATCGGCAAAAAGCTAATAAACACTCGCAACATCTGGCAGCTTTAACTAATATCTGGGAAAAACATCAACCAAAGCGACAACAGCAATTAGCAATTATAGACAAAGCTATTCTATCCTTACAAGGTGGAAATTTAGAACTAAGCGATCGCTTGTCAGCAATTGTTGCCAGTCACGGTTTAGCGGGGAATCTGGGACAATTTGGTCTCTATCAAGGCTCTCAAGTAGCTCGTGAGCTAGAACACCTTTTACAAAATAACCCTAGTCAAGAACAATGGTCAGAATTATCAACTAAATTAACTGTTTTAAGACAAGAAATAGCTACAGATCGAGATATTTCTGAGTACATAAGCCAAAAAATCTCCGCCAATTCTCCTTTACTGTTAATTGTGGGTAATGAGCCTCAATTAAGCCACGAAGCAGCAACTCAAGGCATTCGTACCAAGATTTTACCCACCCCAGACTTAGTCAAAATTTGGCTAGAAAAACAACAAGGTAGTTCGGCAAAACTCCCCCAGGCAGTTTTGTTGACTATATCGTTTGCTGAGTCTGAGCATTCTTCATTACATAAATATCTCACATTAATAGCTGAATTTAAGTTGTTTGTCCCATCAATACCAGTGATCGTTATTGCCGATCGCGATCGCTTTGAAGATCGTTTGCAAGTAGCAAGACATGGTGGCAGTTTTTTCTTAACGCAATCAATTAATCCCAAACAAATAATTACCATTTGCCAACAAGCGATACAGCGTTCTTCACTGGGCAAAAAAATTATGATTGTTGACGACGATGTTGAACTCTTACAATTATTACCTTCTTTACTTCAGCCTTGGGCATTTAAACTAACCACTCTAGACGATCCACGACAATTTTGGGATGTATTACAGACTGTAACTCCAGATCTATTGGTATTAGACATTGAAATGCCCCATCTAAGTGGGATCGAATTGTGTAAAGTGCTGCGGACTCATCCTTACTGGTGTAAGTTACCAGTTTTATTCCTAAGTGTTCATCGAGATGCGGCTATTTCCACTGAAGCTTTTGCTAGTGGTGCCAATGACTTTATCAGTAAACCATTTGTCCCTCAACAACTTGCGCATCGTATTCTCAATCGTTTAGAGCGAAGAAGTAATTAAAAATTTAAACCCAGTACGATGTACATAGCGATTGCGCTCTGCCCTAAAGGACTAGCTCCGCGTCGCGCACCAGCAAAGCTGATTGGGCTCCGCCCACCGCTAAAAGCGATCGCCTGGAAGCAAAATTATATAATTAAATTCAAATCACCAAATTCATGCCAGAGATATTGTTTGGCTAGTGCTTCGGAGTAAGCATCTTGAATTTGTTTCGCAGGGAGAAAAGCCGTTAATAAATCCAGATGACTTGCTTCTGGTTCATGCATTCCCGTTAATAAACCATCTACGGCTTTTAAACAAGTACCGTTAGCCTCGCAACCTTTAAGAGAAGCGGGTAAAGTACGGCTTGAGTTAAAGACTAATAAATCTCCTGATTGTAAAAATTCGTTTAGGCGATCAAATCTAGTATGGGTAACTTTATTACTTTGAGTACGATCTATGACCATCAATCGCACTTCATCACGACTAATACCACGCCTTTCGGTTGGTTCTTTAGCTGCTAATTCTTGGGGTAATGTAAATATAAAAGGTGCAGACATAAGTATTATTTCCTTTTGAATTTTAATTATTTAATTTCTAGCGATCGCATAGACACGAAGATTTTCCCCCTCCATCTGTATGTCTTTTTCATAAGTTAAACCTGTTTTTAAGGCGACTTTTTGCGAGGCAATGTTGTCATGGTTAATTAGAGAAATTAGACGGTTACAACCGATTTCTTCAAAACCATAATTTTTAATTGCGATCGCTGCTTCCGTGGCTAAACCTCTTCCCCAATATTCTTTGGCTAACAAATAAGCGATTTCTAGTTCCGAACATTGATTAACTATCTGTGGTATCAAGCCACAACGACCAATAAATTGGTTGTCTGGTTTATAAATTGTTGCCCAAAGACCAAAACCATCTTGTTCGTAGCTTTCAATTATTTTTTCAATCTTTTGCTTAGTTACTTCGGGCGATCGCACACTACGAAAAAACTTCATGACTATAGGATCGGCATAAATAGATGCTAGAGCCTCGGTGTCTTCTAAAGTTAGATGTCGCAGGATTAAGCGAGGGGTTTCAATTACAATCATTTAATTTGTTGATAAATAGCATAGAGACGAACATTTTCACCCCACATCTGTACGTCTTTTGCGTAGGTTAAACCGGTTTTTAATGCGACTTTCTGCGAGGCAATATTACCGTGGTCAATTAGAGAAATAAGTCGGTTACAACCTACTTTCTCAAAGCCATAATCTCGAATCGCGATCGCAGCTTCGGTAGCTAAACCCCTTCCCCAATATTCTTTAGATAACAAATAAGCCATTTCTAATTCCGAACATTTATTATCTAGTGGTTTGACACCACAGCGACCAATAAATTGGTTATCTAGTTTATAAATTGTTGCCCACAGTCCAAAACCATAACCATGTTGCTCGTATCTGTTAATAATTTTCTCGATAAATTCCTTAGTTTCTTCAAGGGATAACGTACCAGCAACAAACTTCATTACAGCGGGATCGGCATAAATAGATGCTAGAGCTTCGGTGTCTTCTAAGGTGAGATGTCGCAGGATTAAGCGAGGGGTTTCAATTACAATCATTTAATTTCTCTCTTTCGTTATTTATTTTTTCCCTCGTGCCATTCAGTAGCTAAAATTCCGTATATTGCACGATCCTCATATATTCCCCAATGTTTGGTATGCTGTCTCAAGCAGCCTTCGTAAGTCATGCCTACTTTTTGCATGACCCTTCCCGAAGCAGGATTGCGAGTAAGATGAGATGCGTAAATCCTGTGTAACTTTAAGCTTTCAAATCCATAGGCGATCCGAAGGCTACGCGGAGCGTAATCGCTTTTGAAGCAGCTTCTGTACAATAACCTTGTCCCCAATAAGGAACGCCCAGCCAGTAACCAAGTTCGGCATTAGTGTTTTTTATCCAACAGAACTAATTGCTAGATCGTTACTATTTACCTCAACTTCTGATTGTGCTTCAAATCTTTGCCCGTGTGTGTGTTTAGATTCATCCGATGCTAAATAAATAAAAATATCGGTTACATCGGCAGGATTTGCCCATTGGTTAGGATCTTCGTTAGGTTCAGCAGCACGATGCATGGCTGTATTCATATCGCCAGGATCGACCCAGTTGAGTCTAACACCGCTACCCGCTAATTCTGCTGCCCAGGTTTGAGACATTCCTTCAATTCCGAACTTGGAAATACCGTAAGCTCCCCAGCCTGGATAGCCATTTATACCTGCATCGCTAGTAACGTTAATGATTGAACCGCCGTGATTACTCATTGCTGGTAAAACTTTTTTGATTAACAGAAAGGGTGCAATTAAGTTAGTATCAATGACTTGACAAAAGTCTTCTAAAGGATAATCAAGTAAGTACGGCATTGGTGTCGCACCGATTGTAGAAGCATTATTAACTAAAACATCCAGACGTCCGTTGAATTCATTTAAGGTTGTCGCTACTACTCGTTCAATGTCTTTGGGCTTACTAAGATCGGCAGTAATTGTTAGGATTTTGGTTTGAGACTGCTTCGCCGTCAACTGCGATCGCACCTGTTCCATCACCCTTTCAACTTCACCAGGACGACTTAAATCGGCTGCCACCGCCAACACTACATTATTTTGAGCGGTATTACTAGTAATGCGATCGCTTACTTTTTTTAAGGCAGCTTCACCTCTAGCAACAATAGCAATTCCTGCTGCACCTTCTCGGGCATAATCTAACGCTAGTTGTCTACCTAATCCTTGTGATGCTCCAGTAATTAAAACATATTTCCCTTCTAATCTATTCATCTACCTTTCCCTCAATCGGTTATTGCTGTCAATTTTGAGCTTGTGAGACCTCTGAAAATACTTAATCTTGAATCGGAAATAATTTTCTAGCTTTTTCTAAATCATACTCGTTATGAGTACGCTTTGACAACTATTAAATTTGACGAATGGTTTTTATTGCTTTTGCTCGTTCGCTAAAGAAAGCACAAGCTTTTAACAGGTCAAAGATACTCTTTTAGGATTATAGGCATGAGGACGTATTTAAGGTAATAATAGAGCGGATAATTATGCATTAAATAAGAATAAAAAATTTTGCTAACTAATCAACTGTATGAATTGAAATTAGATATTGCTAATCCTAACCTCTACCTCTAACTTCTACACTCCAGTACAATAGACAATTTAAATACCTGAAAGCTTAACTAATTATTGATCGCTTATGAATTTTGATTTTTTATCAATTGAGTTTTTAAATAATCAGATAAATGACTATATACTGGCCTTTACTACTTTGATAGGTGGTATAGTCTCTATGAGAATTATTAGAACTATAGCCCTTAAAAACTTAAAAAAATGGGCTGCAAAAACAGATAATATTTATAATGATAAACTCATCTTAATTTTAGAACGTAATTTAGTTCCTATAATTTATATTGCTATTGTTTATTTATCAGTAAATAATCTGAGTTTACACTCTATACTCGATCATCTTATTGAAGTTTTAGCGATTATTGTTGCTACTATATTGATAGTAAGATTATTTACGAATTCTGTAGAATATATAATCAAGCTTTATTGGGTAACTTATCATCGAGAAAATATTAATATAGAACAAAGTATCAATGCTTTAATTCCTGCCATTAGAGTTTTAATTTGGCTGATTGGGATCATTTTTATATTAGATAATTTAGGTTTTGATATCTCCGCAGTAGTTACCAGTTTGGGAATTGGAGGAGTTGCGATCGCTCTGGCTTCCCAAGGGGTATTGCAAGACTTATTTAGTTATTTTTCTATTTTATTTGATCGACCTTTTGAACTAGGAGACTTTATTGTTGTCGGTGATTATTTAGGTACAGTTGAATATGTTGGAATTAAGACTACTCGTCTAAAAAGTATTGACGGTGAAGAGATTATTATTGCCAATACCGATTTAACAGGTTCGCGAATTCGTAATTTCAAAAGAATGCGTCAACGTCGTATAGTATTTAAATTTGGAGTCGTCTATGAAACTAGCACTGAGCTGTTAGCTAAAATACCCATTTTAATTGAAGAGATTATTAATAGTACCGAAAATACCACTTGCGATCGCGCTCATTTTTCTGGCTATGGTGAGTTTAGTTTGGATTTTGAAGTAGTATATTTTGTTCATAATAACGACTACACTATTTATATGAATGCTCAACAAAAAATTAATTTAAAGATTAAATCAGAATTTGCCAAATATAATATCGATTTCGCCTATCCTACTCAAATTAATTATTTAAGTAATTTATCTTTAAATTCTAATAATAACGGTAACGAAGATAAAACTTTAAAAGTACATTCTTAACTTAGCATTTTAACATTACCCTCTAATTTAGAGGTGTTGACGTTCTGAAGCTATGATGGTAATTTTACTATTACGGTGCGAAGCCTCCACTACAATAGAGGTATAGAGTTATTATAATGAAGGTTATAGAGTGATATTCACACATAACCACTATATAGTATACTCAATGGGAAACTCGAAAAACGTAGATCAAATTGACCGCGATTATATTGGCTGGCTTGAGGAACAAACAAACAAATTAAAGTCACGTTCTTTTAGCGAGTTAGATATTCACAATTTAGTTGAAGTATTAGAGACATTAATTAGAAATGAAAAAAGCGAGATCAGAAATTTAATTTACCAAATATTAGTGAATTTTCTATTAATTGATTATTGGCAGGAAGAAAGTAGTAGCCAGGATTATTGGCGAGAAGAAATTGATAATTTTCAGTATCAATTAAGTAATAAAATGACAACTAATTTAAAAAACCTTTTGGATCAAGAATTGAATAATATTTATGCTAAAGCTAGAAGATCTGCGATGCGAATCAGCAAAATAGAAAACGATCGCTTTCCTCAACAATGCCCCTATTCTTTGGCAGAAATTTTGGATAATACTTAGAGGATATCTGCAAAGTCTCAATCGCTCTTTTGAGTAAGTTTATCCTAACGAAATTATTGGTTTGAGTAGTGTTGATTTAATGCTGGAAATCTGCAACAGCTTTAATTTATTCTTATTGTGAGTAATAATTTTTAATTTCGGCTATTTTAAACTGAGTAAACCAGACGTTATTGGTAATAAGAGTGATTTAAAAACATAAACATCGGGCGTAATTGCATTATCCCTCTTTTAAAACTATAGGGAGATAAAAGAGGGTAAAACAGGGATTAAGCTTTACTAGCAAAGACAACATTTTTGCGTTTTAAATGCCCATCTAATAACCAGTATCTAACAGCTAACAACGAAGCGACTTTATGCAGCTAAATTTTGTTCAACAACACTAACTAGTCTGTCTGTCCAATAGCGAGTTAATTTTGCATCAGCAGCTTCTACCATCACGCGAATTAAGGGTTCTGTTCCCGATGCACGAACTAAAATACGCCCTTGCTCTCCCATTGCGGCTTCTGCTTCAGCGATCGCTTGTTGAACTGGGTCACATTCTCGCCATTTACTGCGACGTTCGCGATCTTCCACCCGTACATTACGTAAAATTTGGGGATAGGTGCGGAAACTATTATCCACCAATTCCGCTAGAGAATTACCCGACTGACATACCAAAGACGTTAAATGCAATGCGGTTTGAATACCGTCCCCAGAAACTCCGTGATGATGACAGAGGATATGTCCTGATTGTTCTCCCCCTAACATTGCTCCGGTGCGCCACATAGCTGCTTGCACATGGCGATCGCCTACAGGTGTGCGCTGCATCTTTCCACCTTGACGTTGCCAAGCACGTTCAAAACCCAGGTTGGCCATGACTGTTGCCACAATCAAATCGTCAGGTAGTTGCTGTGTCTGTCTGAGGAGATCTCCCCAAAGGTATAAAATATAATCTCCGTCAATTACTCTACCTTGACTATCTACTGCCATCACACGATCGGCATCCCCATCAAAAGCAAATCCTAGATCGGCTGAGTATTCTTGGACACCTTGTTTTAATAGTTCTAGATGGGTTGAGCCACAGTTAACGTTAATGCGATCGCCATTAGCTAGCTGATGCAGACTAATTACCTCTGCTCCCAATTGCTGAAAAACGGCAGGGGCAACTCTAACCGATGCTCCCCAAGCAAGATCCAAAACAATACGCATTCCCTGGAAACTTAGAGCGTTGGGTAAAGATGCTTTTAAAAATTGAACATATTGTTTGACTAATTCTGGGCGATGGTACTGTTTACCCCAAGCGGGAACGTTCTCATCTGATACATCGCTGCTTCTAAGATTTATTTCAATCTGTTGAGTGAAGGAATCATCTAATTTAGTTCCTTGTTCACCAAAAAACTTAATCCCATTATCTTGAGGTGGATTATGACTAGCCGAAATCATAATACCGCCTATTGCTTCACTATCATTGGTTAATGAAGCAACACAGGGTGTAGGACATAGACCTAAATTCCAGACTTCTAAACCTGCAGAAGTTAATCCTGCTGTGATTGCGGAGGCAAGCATATCGCTGGAATTGCGAGAGTCTTGCCCAATGATAACTGGACCTCTTCGGCTTGCAGCTACTTGTAAAACTTTTCCCGCCCAATAGCCTAATTGTAGAGTAAAAGAGGCATTAAGAATATCTCCTGCTTTGCCGCGAATTCCATCTGTACCAAATAGGGGGGGTTCCGGTAATGTCTTGGCATCTAATATTGCTTTTACTATACTCACACCACAATGCTCCTAAGTTGAAACGACTAAGTATTTAATAGTACTTTTGTCCTAATATTGTTTTATAATTTAGCCAAAATTGTACTACTAAAACTGATAGTTACCGTAATCTTGAGCTTAATCACTCAATAAGATAAGCGATAAGTCTTAATTTTAGGTAAAGAATCTTGAATATTACAAATAATGCGTTCTTTTTTTAAAGATTCATTTCGGTCAAAATCGTTTCCATTGCTTCTAAAGTTAATCCAGGCTCAATATACTCGGGATTATCAGGGTTATAAGGACTAGCAAGGCGATCAATCGAAATAATTTTTGAATCGGGAGCAATAACGGGAATATCTGGATCAAAAGCCGTTGCTGTCATTAAAGAGCTGGAAAAACCGCCATAAATCATCACCATATCGGGTTCCCCAGTGGCAGTTTCTAAGTTGACAACCAATACTTCTCGTTTGCGTTTAAGAGTATATTGTTCAAGACGAAGACTTATAGGTTCAGACATAAGTAATGTTAGTTCGGATTTTGGAGTTCGGAGTTTGGAGTTCGGAGTTCGGGGTTCGGAGTACTCGCTACCCTAAAGGACTCGCTTCGCATCGCGCGAGAAGCTACCCTAAAGGACTAGCTGTCGCGTCGCGCAACGGAGTTATAGGTTATAGGTTAATTCGGAGTTCGGAGTTGGATCTAGTTCTTTTGTTCCTCTAATATGACTGAAGTTTGGCTAAAAGAATCAACAGTAATACGTCTGGCTACGCGATCAGGGATACCATGATTATTAATAACATGACCTTGACCAACTAAAACGATTATTTGAGATTGAGGATTATCTTGATAGTAATTAGCGATCGCCTCTGCCATAGTTTCATCCCATAATACTTGTGCTGCTAAAAAATTTTCAAAGCCATCGCTGTTTCCATGTCCATTTTGAGAGTGTTCTTGATAAACTGCCACTAAATTTGCACGATATTCTGGATTATCTAGTTTGATGTCTGCTAGAGCTGGGATATAGCGGAAGTCATCTTTTACCAGGCTACTTAAGCCAGTTTCAGCTACTTTGCGGGTTACTTCTGTCGGTGTATTCAAAGCAATCAAAGGGATTTGATGTTTTTGAGCGAAACGTAGGACTGGGGCATAATATTCCCAATCATAACCCCAGCGATTTTCATATTCAGTTTGTTCTTTTAACTCAGCTTCGTTAATTTCTCCAGTTAGATAGTGGTCTAAGATTGGTTGAAACGAACGCTGAAACATCTCTAAAGCGATCGCTAAATGACCCTCAAGGTTTGGTTGAACATTGTAAAGTTGAGTAATAATTGCTAACTGTGCCTGATGTTCTTCAGCTTGATCGTGATTTTCTGCTAGGTAGATAACGTTATTTTGCTTGAGTTCTCTAATAGTTTGCTGCTCATAATTACTCTCAATAATTGGCGTGGCAATACTAACGAGTTGATGAGGGTAGTGAATTAAGAAAAATCCTGCCAACAGTGTTCCCCAAAAATATATCTGGCCGGGAAATTTTAAATTCATTATGTATGGTTGAATAAATGGTATCAGTTTTTAAATTCTACTTACATATCGTTGGCTTATGGCTGTTTCTAACACTCCCTTACATTTGCGATCGCTATCTCTTGACCATCAAAGTTTGAGTCAAATGTTGATTGAGCGAGAGAACGTACTCATTATTCAGGATCTCGATGGTGTATGTATGGGTTTGGTCAAAGATCCTCTGACACGAGTTATCCAAACCAGATATTTAGAAGCAGCGAAATCTTTGGGAAGTCACTTTTATGTTCTCACCAATGGTGAACATATTGGTCAACGAGGAGTTAATGGCATTGTCGAAAAAGCAGTTGCTAATCCCAGCACAGTTAAAGAGCAAGGCTTATATTTACAAGGTTTGGCAGGGGGAGGCGTGCAATGGCAGGATAGTTACGGTAATGTCTCCCATCCAGGAGTTAGCGATGCTGAACTATCATTTTTGAATGCAGTGCCAGATCAGATCGCCGATTATTTAAGGAAATTAGGACAAAAATTAAAACTTGGTCTGAGTCAAACGCAATTAGAAACGTGTATCCAAGCAGCGGTTTTAGATAATAAAGTTTCTCCCACAGCTAATTTGAACGTTTTCCACGAAGCACTTCTAGATCGCCCAGAGTTATATGCTGAGCTACAGCAGGAAATAAAAAAACTAATGGAGCGTTTGCTAGAGCAAGCACAACAGAAGGGTTTGGGAGAATCATTTTTTGTGCATTATGCTCCTAATTTAGGCAGAGATAATCGGGGACAAGAAATTATGCAGCCCTCCCAGGGCAAAGATTCGGGAACAACGGATTTTCAGTTTATGCTGCGGGGTGCCATCAAAGAAGTAGGAGTATTGGTAATTCTCAATCGCTACTACTATGGGCAGACAGGTAGCTATCCTTTAGGAGCAGAATTTAATGTTAGACAAGCTCCTAGAGATCAGCCAGCATTACTTAAACTAGTTCAAGATAATTTTGACCCAGCAATAATGCCAACTATAGTTGGGGTTGGGGATACAGTGACTAGTAAAGCGGTAGAAAATGGCAATGAGATTGAATTTAAGCGAGGAGGAAGCGATCGCGGATTTCTGGAGTTAATTCAATTATTAGGTCAAGAATTTAATACAGGCAATGTGGTTGTCTATATAGATAGCAGTGGTGGAGAAGTCAAAAATCGTAAAGCTCTAAAGCTAGATCATTCCAATCCCGAAAATATCCAAGTCACTGAAGGTCCCGGAGACTCAAGAGATACTAGCGACCCTCTCACATTAAATCTTGTTTTTCCTGGGGGACATAAGCAATATATTGACTTCTTTTGTCATATAGCCCAAGCTAGGGCTTTTTCTGGGTAAATTAAGGACTCGATCCCTCGTCGTTCTTAAAAAAATCAAGGTAAGATAAAACGCAGCATCAAGCATTAGCTAGTTATTAATAATTTTACCTACTTTGATCTGTATAAAATGACTACTCAAAATAAGTCTAAATATACTCAGAAATCTGGAAAAAAAGCCAAGATTATTTTCGCAGCCATACCAATAATTATCGGAGTAAGTCTTTTATTAGGTTGGGCTGGTTGGCGGAATTTAACTGCTCCTGTAGAAGCAAAAAGTAGCGAAGCAAACCCCGGTAAAAAAGTTCAATTTACTGTTAAGCCTGGTACATCAGGTAATCAAGTAGGGGAAGAATTAGCTCAAGCTGGCTTGATTAAGTCAGCTAATGGATGGAAAATTTGGACAAAACTCAAGCGGACGCAAGACTCCTCAGGAGGATTTAAGGCTGGCACATATATGGTATCTCCTGAAGAATCCCTGCCAACAATCGCGGAGAAAATTTGGCAAGGTGAAGTGATGCAGGTTGATTTTACTATCCCTGAAGGTTGGTCAACGATACAGATGGCAGAATATTTTGCCTCTCTGGGCTATTTTAGTGCTGACGAATTTAAATCAGCCGTCGCAGAAATTCCCTATGATAAGTATCCTTGGTTGCCACAAGATCTACCAATATTAGAAGGGTTTTTGTATCCTGATACTTATAAAATATCTAGCGATCGCACTAGTAATCCTGAGGCAATTATCTACACAATGTTAGACCGCTTTGAGCAACTTGCTTTACCGGTCTACGAAGCAGCCCAACCGGAGATGAGTCTATTAGATTGGGTAAGTCTCAGTAGTATTGTGGAGAAAGAGGCGGTAATTGGTGAAGAACGTGCTCTAATCGCTGGGGTATTTACCGCTAGACTAGAAAAGGGGATGAAATTAGAATCCGATCCTACCGTCGAGTATGGCTTAGGTATCAGACAGACTGCTGACCAACCCTTAACCTATGCCCAAGTAGGAACTCCGTCGCCTTATAATACATATATGAATACTGGTTTGACTCCTACCCCTATTGCTTCCCCTGGCATTGAAAGCCTCAAAGCGACTTTAAACCCAGAAAGTACAGATTATTTATTTTTTGTGGCTCGTTATGATGGTACTCATGTCTTTAGTGAAACTCTAAGCGAACATGAAGCTGCTACCAGGGAAATTCGTCGTCAAAGGAATCAGTAAATAATTTTAGATTCAGGAGCGATTGCTATCTAACTAACTTTCTTCAAAATTGAGACTACAGGCAACATGGATTTATTGCGATCGCTTCCTATTGGTTCTTATCTAGAACACCCCGTAACTTGGCTACACAAAATTGATCCACGGGTCAAGCTAGTTTGGTTAATGACTTTTCTGGTTGCTCCTCTGTTGAGTAATCCTTTTTGGCGTATTGGCTTGGCAGCATCTCTAATTTTACTAACTATCATTGCGGGAATTCCGCTGCGGGTATGGCGCAAGCAAATGGGCTGGCTGTTATTATTATGCTTCTTTATGTTTCTGCTCAGTAGCGTAGCTCCAGATAGTTTGGCAGCCAAACATAGTCCCAGAATGCCTCAATTTTGTCCTGATGCCATAGTTCCAGCCACTTCAACAGACACACCAGAAAATTTAACTACTCAGCAACCAGCAGAGTGTCAATTAAAACTACCGCAACCAACTAGTTATCAATATGTCTATTTGGATCGACGCGGATTTTTGTTTTTCCCGCGTCTGGTAGTGACTCGCCGTTCTTTAGATGTGGCAGTGAGAATTTCTACTCTTATCTTTACTCTAATTTATAGTACTAGCTTATATCTCTTAACTACTGCTCCCGAAGAAATTACTGCTGGTTTAGAGGATTTGATGAGTCCTCTGCGACGCTTAAATCTACCAATTCCGGAAATCACTCTCACTCTTACTCTCTCTCTACGTTTTATCCCACTGGTGCTGGAAGAGGTGCAAAACTTAGTCCGTTCCGTACGCACCCGAGCCATAGATTGGAAAAAATTAGGAGTCAAACGCAGCGCACAACTGTGGTTAATTGTCTCCGAAAAATTATTAGAAAATTTGCTGTTACGAGCCGAGCAAATTGCAGTCGCTATGGATGTGCGTGGTTTTACTTCCCCCAATGAACACCGAGTTCAATGGCACCAGTTGAGGTTGCGTTGGCGGGATTGGATCGCTTTGGGCATTTTAATTCCTTTTTGGTGTGCGCGTTGGTTGATTGGGGGCGTGGCATAGAAATGTCGACTTTTGCCTTCTGGCATTGGCGATCGCTGCCTTTGGCTAATCGTTCTGCTTCAGAAATATTTACTCGTTTATTCTCGACAGACAAAATTGCCACTCTGCTCGAAAGTCCTAACCTAACTTCTCAAAAACAACCCCGACTTTCTCGCTTCTCAATCTGTGCCGGTTCTCCCCGAATTGTTAATGGCAAACCTCAATTATGGACTCCCCATGTCGGAGAAATCTTACCTTTTTTGCGATCGCTTTTGTCCCAACCTACTGTTAACAATCCTCAAGTAGAACACTTACCTTTTACTGGTGGTTGGTTAGGTTGGTTGGGTTATGACTTAGCCTGGGAAATTGAGCAACTACCCGATCTCAATCAGGATACTCTGCCTTTTCCTGTGGCTTACTGGTATGAACCAGCTTGTTTTGCTCTTTTAGATCACCTCGAACAAACTCTCTGGCTAGCAGCTACTAAATCAGAGCAATTAGATAACTTACAGGGGAAACTCTCCTGTGCCAGTATTTTTAGTTCTTTGACTCTTTCTACTCCCTCGATCTCATTTCTGACTACCCAAGACCAATACGAAAGTGCTGTTAAACAAGCCCAAAAACATATTCAAGCTGGAGATATATTTCAGGCTAACTTATCTTTGCGTTTTCAAACTGAGACTACTCTCGATAGTTGGTCAATTTACCATAAGCTACAACAGATCAATCCTTCTCCCTTTGCCAGTTATTGGCGATCGCCCTGGGGAGATGTAATTAGTTGTTCTCCTGAAAGATTAATCCAGTTACAGGGTCGCCAAGCTCAAACTAGACCTATTGCCGGAACTAGAAGTAGGGGAGAAAATCAGCAAAGCGATCATGCTTTAGCTACAGAATTATTAGTAAACACTAAAGAAAGAGCCGAACATATTATGTTGGTAGACTTAGAACGCAATGATCTAGGTCGAGTCTGTCAATGGGGTTCCGTGGAGGTGGATGAGCTGCTGGTGATTGAGCGTTACAGTCATGTAATGCACTTAGTAAGTAATGTACGAGGTCAATTAAAATCTGATTG
The DNA here is from genome assembly GCF_000332195.1 of Pleurocapsa sp. PCC 7319. NCBI lineage: Bacteria > Bacillati > Cyanobacteriota > Cyanophyceae > Pleurocapsales > Pleurocapsaceae > Pleurocapsa > Pleurocapsa sp. PCC 7319. The sequence continues at coordinate 1,378,358 of NZ_KB235922.1, read as the reverse complement.
TGATGCGGTTGATTTGATTCGAGGGGTATTCCCTGGAGGTACAATTACTGGCTGTCCTAAAGTACGCTGTATGGAAATCATTGAAGAATTAGAGCCAGTGCGGCGCAGTCTATTTTATGGTTCTTGTGGTTATCTAGATCGTAGAGGAAATTTAGATTTAAATATTTTGATTCGTACCTTGCTATATGTTAAGTCTCCCGATTCTAATCTGGCTCAAGTTTATGGACAGGTCGGAGCGGGAATTGTTGCCGATAGCGATTCAGAACGGGAATGGTATGAATCTTTAAACAAAGCTGAAGCGCAAATCGCAGCTTTGCAATTTGACTGACTGGTAGCATGGCGTTGCTGAATCGAGATATGAACGGAAAAGTAATGCAGCTTGATTACATCTTAAAAAGCTAATATAGCAATACGAACTTTTATTAGGACACTCATTACTCGTTACTCGTTACTCACCCTTCGGGAGGTGCCCTAAAGGACTTCCTTCGGTCGCGCATTCCCTTGCCCAGATAACGCTCCTGGGTAAACGCCTTACGTCGCCCTAAAGGATACCCTAAAGGGTTCAGCAGTTTCTTTAAGCGGGACAAAGGCCAGGCGTATGGCCTTTGTCCCGCTTAAAGAAACTGTCGTTGGCGGAGCCTTCTCGAAGAGTACCCGAAGGGCTTATAGCTATCGGGTTTAATGCCCCCAGCAAACGAAGTTTGGTGGTCTACAATTAGGAGAGGTTAAAGCCTCTTCTAATTGGCTTACAGCTTACAGCTTATAGCTGCGGCTCTGCCGCTTTACTTACGAGCAATCAAATAAACTTGTCCTAACGTAACTTTGTACGGCTATAGCTGATAGCTAAAAACGATTAATTATCAATTCATGTTTTAAATCAGCAACGCCGTAGCATTACTTTTGGACATCGCCAAGGTTAAACAAAAAAGGAACACCTGTTTGCTCTTTTCCTCCCATAACCAAGACTTTGGGCATTTGAGATCCGCCTTCTCTCCAGGCTTGAATAGCCTCTTTTTGTAACACTAGTTGACCACCCTCAGCTTTCAAAGTTTCAGCAAGTAACCTTTGAGCTTCTGCTTTACCAGTAGCACGGTTAATATCAGCTTGTGCCGTTTGTTCTGCTTCTTGAGCTACATAAACAGCTCTTTTAGATCTTTGTTCGGCGATTTGTTTCTCCTCTACTGCTCTGGCAAACTCTGGGGAAAAATCTAAATCGACTACACTAGTATCGAGGATAATAATTCCGTATTTTTCAAGCCTTTGGCTTAAAGCATCATCAAAATCTTGCTTAAGTTCATTTCTTTTAGTAATCGCTTCTTCTACTGTTCTTCTCGCAGCAGCTATTTTAAAGGATTCTTGAGTTTGAGGGGCAATAATGTTAGAGACAATATTTGCCAGAGTTCCTTGTTTTCTTCGAATCTCAACTACTTGAATGGGATCGAGACGAAAATTAATCGCAAATCGAGCTGATAAATCCTGAAGATCTTTAGTGGAACTTTGTGCTGGAACTTCAAATTTTTGCACGGTCAGATCATAAATATCTACAACGGATACCAAAGGTGGTTTAAAATGAATTCCCTCCAGCAAAACTCCATCTCTAGCTTTTCCTAAGATGCTCATTACTCCCGCCTGTCCAGGATTAAGAATAACAAAGCTATTAAACCCAATCAAGAGGGTCAATACTATAAGAGTGACAGGTACTATAAAGTTATCGTTTAAAGAAAATTGTTTTTTCAAGTTCTTATTTCCAAAGTGTTAATTATCACACGTCAATTAAACGTGCATTATCATCGTTCACAAATCCTGAAAAAACTGTATGAAGAGATATCTGCAATCAAACTGAGAACTCGTTTGGTGCATTATTTTTTAAACCATCATTTGCTGATGTATCATAATCAAGAACTCTTGAGCTTGTTCGCGAGACATAAGCGGGGTCTCAACACTAATTCCCATCAAGCTTAGTATTTAGATTAGAGGCGGAAAGTTAAGACAACTTGGTTTTCCGCCTAAAATATAGAGAGCAATTGGGAGCTTAATTTTGCTACAAAGTTACTACCAAAGTAACGATCTTCTCGATTCTTTTATTTGGGGAATAGATGTCGCCTTGGCCCAATACCTGGATTTAAAATACTTGCCAGTTCTTCATCGGATAATTGGCAAATTTGAGTCTCTAAATCTTTGACTGTGAAGGTATAACCTTTAGCTTTAGCCAGAACAATAAAAGCTTCTGGATCGCTAAGTGCTTGCTGTCTTTCCTCTTCTAATTGAGCTTGCTCTAGCTTTTTATAAATTCGAGCAGCATTTTTAGTAGTCATGATTTTACCTCCTTTTACAAGGACGAATTTTTCAAGTATGTTTTTTCAACTCCTCATACTTTGATAAAGTATAAATAAAAGTTATACAAACATACTTGATTATAGCTCAAAATTATTTGAGCTATAAATGTATTTATTTTGGAATAATTCTTTTTATCTATTACATACAATGGTACGCAAAATAATTTTTGGTTCGATTTGGTTAGCTTTTGTTCTTTATACAATTTTCTTTGCTCCAGCCCCGGTCGGACAAGAAACCTTAGACCTAATTATTAATCTTTCTATTATTAAGTGGGAAGGGATCAACCCGATAATCATCGCCATATTCTACATTATGGGAGTTTTCCCCTGGGTTTATGCTGCTTTTATCCTCTTTGATAGTCCAGGACAAAAAATTTCTGCTTATCCTTTTTTTATTGGTTCAATTGGTTTTGGGGCTTTCGCTCTATTACCTTATTTCGCTCTGCGCCAGCCTAATAATACTTGGAATGGAGAAAAAAATCTTTTACTTAAAGTCCTCGATTCCCGCTTGATGGCGATTTCATCATCTATAACTATCATTGTATTTATCGTATGGGGATTAACTAGAGGTGATTGGTCAGACTTCATGGCTCAATGGCAAACTAGTCAATTTATTCACATCATGAGCCTTGACTTTTGTCTACTGTGTCTATTATTTCCCGACATTCTGCAAGATGATATGGAGCGACGGGAAGTCAAACAAAAACAGTTTGTTTGGCTAGCTGTTTTAATTCCTTTATTGGGTCCTCTCGTTTATTGGTGTTTGCGTCCTCAGTTACCAGAAGTAGTAGCAGAATCAGTAACTTAATCAAATTATTGATTTTCTGGAGGTGTGTATAGCATTACAGGCTTGCGTTAGGACACTTATGACTTATTACTCATTACTCATGACTCGTTACTTACGAGCAATCAAATAAACATTGTCCTAATTTAACTTTGTACGGCTATATGTGTCTTAACCCAAGTGACGAAATCATCCCGTTTTAATTTTCCTGAAGCTATGGCGGAAATTTTTTGTACTTGTTCTTCTACATCCGCATTTATTTCTACACCGTTGATTGCTAAGAAAATTGCCATGGCAGCATGACCAGTACGTTGATTACCATCAACAAAAGGATGATTGACAATAATGGCAAATCCTAAAGTCGCAGCTTTATCAATTAGAGTAGGATAAAAGTCTTTTCCAGCAAAACTCATACGGGGTTTGGTTATCGTTGATTGCAGGATATTTAAATCCAAGATGCCTAAAGTCCCCCCTGACTGAGTAATTATCTGACGATGCAGCTCAATTACTTCCATTAAGCTAGGATAGCGAATCATACTAAACGTCGATACAATTCCTTATTTTGATTCAGAATTTTACTTGTCGCCTCGATAAAATCTTTTTGAGGATGATTTAACCAATCTTCAATACTAGCTCGAAGTAAATCTTGAGTAGAAATACCGCTTTCTTGTGCTAGTTGAGATAATTCTTCTAATCTTTCGTCGGGTATGTCGATAGTAATGGCAACCATAAAAATTAGTACCTATGCGGAATTCGATTTGAGACATTGGTCAAATTGACTAGGCGATAGTGACCGCATCATTAAGATAGTCTTGTAGTTGACGATCATGGTCGTGACTAAGATCACCTAAAGGTAATTCATCTTTGCTAAATGCCTTGACCTGCAAAACTTCTAGCTTATCTGCTGCTTTCAGCTCTCCTTGGGCTTCAACTTCTAACAAGATAGAAATTGAGTGTATTCGTGGGTCCCGTTCCGGATCGGAATAAACACCTCTTAATTGTCTGATTTTGGTTAGTTTTAATCCTGTTTCTTCTTTGAGTTCTCGATCAGCAGCATGGGGAATATCCTCGCCCCAATCAATTATGCCTCCTGGTAAACCCCATTTGCCTGAATCACTACGCTTAATTAAAACAATACGTCCATCAGGGAGAATCGGGATAATAGTAGTACCAGTTACGGGATGACGGAAAATAATACCCAGTACAGTGGAAATAAATTGCCAAGAACGACGCATAGAGTGAATGTAGAACATTAATTGCTACTTTAATAATAAAGTTTAGACAGTCAACATGGTCGGAAAACTTAATTAGTAAGCTTTCATTGGCTGGAGCTTTAAGTTTTAGGTATTAGTTTCCAGCAAAGATTCTGCCTTGGAGATTGCCTGCTGGACTTGAGCAAAACCAGTCCCACCGTAACTATTGCGGGCAGAAACTACCTGCTTAGGGGCGATCGCCTCATAGATATCGGCTTCAAAAGCTGGATGCAGTTGTTGCCATTCTTCTAATGTTAGATCTCGAAGCAGTTTTCCAGCAGCTAGGCTGGTTTTGACTACCTTCCCGACCAAATTATAAGCTTCACGAAAAGGTACATCTTTAGATGCTAAATAATCGGCTACATCTGTGGCATTGGAAAAGTCTTCGGCTACTGCATCTGCTAATCTAGCCGTTTGGAATTCTATTCCTTCTTGTAATAAGATCGTCATTGCTTCTAAGCAAGCTTTTACAGTTTTTACTCCATCAAAAATTCCTTCTTTATCTTCCTGTAAGTCTTTGTTATAAGCTAGGGGTAGACCTTTCATGACAACTAATAGAGCTTGAAGATGACCAAAGACACGACCTGTTTTGCCCCGCACTAATTCAGGAATATCAGGATTTTTCTTCTGAGGCATGATGCTAGATCCAGTGGCACAAGTATCTTTAAGGGTGATAAAACTAAACTCTTGAGATGCCCAGAGAATCATTTCTTCGCTTAAACGGCTGAGATGCACCATGATCAGGCTGGCAGCACAGAGGAATTCAATGGCAAAATCGCGATCGCTTACTCCATCAAGACTATTTTCGTACAGATGATCAAAACCTAATAACTCTGCACTATATTCTCGATCAATAGGAAAAGTGGTACCAGCTAGTGCGCCACAACCCAAGGGAGATATATTAGTACGTTTATAGACATCATTTAATCGTTCCCAATCTCGTTGCGCCATTTGGAAATAAGCTAGAAGATGATGAGCCAAACTTAAAGGTTGTGCCCTTTGCAGGTGGGTATAGCCAGGAATCAGAGTTTCAACATGATTTTTGCTATGGTTCAATAATGCTGCTTGAAATTGCTTCAATTGCCCCTGTATTTGCCTGATTTCTGCTCTTAAATAGAGCCTAATATCTGTTCCTACTTGATCGTTACGCGATCGCGCAGTATGAAGCTTTTTACCCACATCTCCGACAATTTCGATAAGTCGTTTTTCGACTGCAAAATGGACATCTTCTGCTTCCACTCCTGGATTAAAATTTCCTTGCCGATATTCCTGGCGAATTTGTTCTAAACCTGAGACTAACTGTTGGGCTTCTACTTCGGAAATAATTTTGGTTTTTGCCAGCATTTGGGCATGGGCAATGGAACCAGTTAGATCGTATTCAATTAATTCAATATCAAAACTAATACTGGCATTGAAAATAGCGATCGCTGGATTTAAAGCTGATTCAAAGCGATCGCTCCAGGTTTGTTGCTTGGTCACAGTAGAATATAAACGATTACACGACTAGATTATTTTAAATCTAAACTCTTACTTGTTACTTGTTACTTGTTACTTCTTTCCTGTAAGCAGCTATACTAACCCGTAAAACCTTTAAAAGTATAGCCAAAAAACATACCGATTAATAACGCCCAAACTTGTCCTGAATCAATAAAATTGTACCAAGCATCTTGAATTTGACCTAAAATATCAGGATCTTCAATGCTCTGTGCTAAAAGACTAGAGACGGGTAAAAGGTAATTGTGGTGAAATTCGATCATTACCGGTAAGAGTTGAGCGTTAAATAACGTTTCCATAAGATTCAATCGTTCTATTGTCAAAACTGAACCCAATTTAATCTCAGTTAACTCAAACCGCCACCAGAATAATAACTAATTATTAACTGTTAATTATTAACTCTTAATGGGCTGAACTTGCATCACAATAGAAGTCATATCATCGCCACTATTATTATTAGCACCGCTAAACTGTTTTACCTGTAAGAAAACATGCTCCAAAATTTCTTCTGGGGTTTCGAGGTGCTGACAAGCCCATTTAAAAGAGAGGCAAAGGTTTTCTTCATCGAAGCGATCGCCATTTTCATTGGCAGCATCAGTAAAACCATCAGTGTAATAAATAACTGTATCCCCAATAGCCAGCTGTACCGTAGCATCTTCGTATTCTGATTCCATGTCTAGACCGATAAGCATCCCCCAACTATCTAATTTTTCTAGGGTATCAGTTGCTTTACGCCACAGCAAAGGAGGATTATGAGCAGCATTAGTAAAAGAAAGAGTTTGCTTTTGAGGATCGTACTCCGAGTAAAACATACTCACAAAGCGGTGAGAATTTTCTAGATCTGCATACATCACTCGATTGAGATGTCGCATAATTTGAGCTGGAGAATGACGGTTTAAAACTTCAGCTCTAAGCATTCCTCTGGTCATAGTCATGATTAGTCCTGCGGGAACACCTTTACCCATGACATCACCAATCACAATACTCCAAGGAACAACAGATGCTGCTTCTGGTTGTCCGTTCCCTAAACGGTCATAATTGGTAGGAATAAAATCATAATAGTCTCCGCCCACACGACTTGCTGTTTCGCATTTAGCGGCAATTGCTAACCCCTGAATCTGAGGACACTTACTCGGCAAAAGGCGCAATTGAATTTCCGAAGCGATTTCTAATTCACGGTCTTGTCTTTCTTTGGAGCGTAATTCAACAGTTAATTCGTGATTAGCGATCGCTACTGCGGTCTGATCCGCTACAAGTTGAGTTAATTTTCTTCTGGTTGGTGTCCAAATATAGTCCAGCTCAGTACTAAATACATAAAGGCGACCTTGCTCGACGTTTCTGACTAAGATCGGAGTGCCAAAAAACTGAATACCTGAGCTTAATTCTTGGCAAATTTGGTCATCAATAATCTCTGATAGTTGGGAAGAGGCATTAACAGTTTTACGATGACTAATAGAAGATTCGTTGATCTGATAGTTTACTTTTTCAAATACGCGGCGTACTTCAAGACCTAGCTGATTATCCTGACAATGAATTTGTTCTAGATGTACTCTATTTCCTTTATATAAAACTAATGCTCCGCCAATGGCATCAGTAACTCTGGCTGCCATTAAGGGAGTTAATTCTAAAAATTGATTCAAATTACTAAAACTACGTAGGGCAAATCCTAGGGAGCTTAATAAATCTTGAACCTTGTTTTGCTCTCTTTGTAGATTAGCCACTAACTCTTTTAGTGCCAAAATAGGATTACTATCCTCTAGAGAGGATGGAGCAACACTATTATTATCTTGAGAGGGATGGCTATGAGAAGGTACGACAGTCATTGCCTCTACAAACTTAGACATTAGTTTTTCAATTCATCAGTCAGAAATATATGCAAAACACAGTAATACGAAGATATTTAACTTAACAGTCTCTAAAAAACTCCTAAGTTTATCTAATTTATAACTATCTTGCTAAAAACACTTAAAGACAGCTTTTATATTTTATTTACCGAAATATTGGAAATATTGGTTGATTTATGATAACTCGAATTAGCTAATACGCCAAGAAAATACCATAAAAACATATTAATTAATATCAATTAATATCAAACATTCACAAATATAGAGTTTTAGTTAACCATTAAGTAAAGCTTCCACAAATTCATAGCTAGAAAAAGGACGTAAATCTTCGATCCCCTCCCCGGCTCCAATAAAGCGAATTGGTAGATTTAACTGTTGAGTTACTGCCAAAGCTACACCACCTTTCGCACTTCCGTCCAGTTTAGTTAATACAACACCACTTAGGTTAGCTGCTTTAGAAAATACCTGTGCTTGGCGCAAGCCATTTTGCCCTAAGGTAGCATCTAAAACCAGTAAAGATTCTACTTTAGCATCGGGAGCTTTTTTATCGATAATACGACGAATTTTTGACAGTTCTGCCATCAAATTTTGCTTATTTTGAAGCCTTCCAGCTGTATCTACTAAGAGTAATTCGGTGTCTTTAGCTGTAGCGGCAGCGATCGCATCATATACTACTGCCGCTGGGTCGGTATTCTTGCCAGGGTTGGCAATTACAGGCGTATTAGTTCGTTCTCCCCACACTTGTACTTGTTGCACCGCTGCGGCACGAAAGGTATCGGCGGCAGCGATCAAACAGCTATAGCCAGATTTCTGACCTAGATTTGCTAGTTTACCAATAGTAGTAGTTTTCCCGGCTCCATTTACTCCGGTCAAGAGCCAAATATTAAACTCACCTTGTTCTGGGACAAAAGCATTATTCTTTTTCCCTTCAAGAGGTTTGTCCAAAATATCTTGCAAAATATTTTTCAAATAGGCGATCGCTTGATCTGGTGGTAAAGCTTCTTCTTTAAGTTTTGCTTGTAAAGTCTCAATAATATAGTCTGTCGCTTCAATTCCCACATCAGCTTGCAGCAGCAAACTCTCAATTTCCATTACGGCGTCTTCATTGAGAGGTCCTTTTCCCACAATAGATTTTAGCTGATTAACTAAGCCAATACGAGTTTTCCCTAACCCCTGGCGTAGTTTGGTTAACCAACTAATTTCTTCCTCTGAGACATCTTCTGCCGTTCTACCACTCTTAGCTAATACTTTAGATGACCAGATAAAATCTTCATCTAATTCTGTTTCTTCGGCTTTTTCTGTTATGGCTTCTTCTTGAGGAGCTTCAATAGCGGTTTCTTTGAGCTTTTCAAGTCCCTGAGATTTTTGCATCCAAGCAGGAACATTGGCATTTGGTTCAGTAATTTCTTTCGCAACTACTGCCTCTTGCTGCTTATCTTCTGTAGTAACTGTATCTATTTTTTTAGCTAAATTGGATGTCTCAGGCTCTTCTTGCGTGGCAATAACTTCAGTTTTTGCCTCAGGTTCTACTACGGTTGTTTCTGTTTCTTTTGTGTCAGACTGAGTAGTTGTTTCTTTTGCTGCTACCGTCGTAGTTCCTTCTTCTATTTTTGCCGTTTCAGATGTGCTTTCTTCCTTGTCTTCTGCTTCTTTTGACTCATTAGTAGATCCAGTATCAGCTTTACGTTGCTGAATATTTTGATAAGCAGCTTTAGCAAAAGCAAGATAATCTGGTTCGGTTATTTCCTTCTCAGATGACTCAGTCGATTTCTTAGAAACTTCTGGTTGAGCTTCAGCTGGTTGAGCTTCAGCTGGTTGTTTTGCTTTTTCGTTACGGCGAAACCAATTAAACATTGTGTAGGAGAAGATGAATCTTTTTTTTAATCATTTTTATCAGTTTAATGATAATACCAAGGTTAAATCCACTATTGTTTTTCTTGCTTGGTGGTAATTACACTACAACCAGCTACTTAAGTAGAAAGTTTTTTAATGTACAAATCAACCGTGAACCAAAGCGAAACCTCAAAATACCTAGCGACAGGAACATTAAGAAAAAAACTTAAACCTTTGATTTACGGGCTAGCTATTGTCATCTCTTTGTTTCACCTATGGGTTAATACCTTTGGTACGATCAGTGAGTTTTGGCGCAATAGCCTTCATTTAGGAATGCTGGGTGCGATCGGTTTTTTGATTTATCCTTTGCAAGAAGGTTTTAAGGCTCGTTCGTCTATCATCGTCGACCTTGGGCTAAGTATGTTGATGTTATTTTCATCTGTCTACTTTATCTTGGTTGAGGATGCTTTAATTGAACGCAATCTAGAGCTGACGGGAATCGATTCAGTAGTGGGTGTGGTTGCCATTGTTTTGACTTTAGAACTGGCACGAAGAACTTCGGGTATCGTCATCCCCTTACTCGGTATTTTTTTTCTGAGCTATATTTTGTGGTGGGGTAAGTTTATCGATGGTGCATTTTATTTTCGAGGTCTGAGGTTAACTAGGGTTCTCTATCGGATGTGTTTTACCGATGAAGGGCTATTTGGGACGACCACTTCTATTTCTTCTACATCTGTGTTTATGTTCGTTCTGTTTGCTTCTTTTCTGTTGATTGGAGGAGGAACTGACTTTATTATCAAGCTGGCCAAAGCTCTGACTAAGAAAATAACGGGTGGTTCTGGTTTAGTGGCAGTCTTGGCTTCGGGGCTTATGGGAACAATCTCGGGGAGTGCGATCGCCAATACCGTATCTACTGGTTCGATTACGATTCCCATGATGAAACGGACTGGTTTTCAAGCCGATTTTGCAGCGGGAGTAGAAACGGCAGCTTCAGTTGGCGGACAATTAATGCCTCCGGTGATGGGTGCTGGGGCTTTTATTATGAGTCAGTGGACGGGATTCCCCTATCAAACCATTATCAGCGTGGCTTTCCTGCCAGCGTTAATGTATTTTGCCACTGTCGGTTTTTATGTCTGGTTAACCGCAGGTAAGAATCAACTAAGGATAGTAGATGAACCCACAACTCAAATTCCTCATCTACGCCAAGAAGGGATTACTTTTATCCTGCCGATTACAGTTTTGGTAGGGTTATTAATCCTTGGTTATACACCTACCTATGCCGCAGGATATAGTATCTTAGCCGTCATTGTTAGCTCCTGGTTGAGCGATCGCCCGATGAAGCTTAAAGATATTCTTGATGCTTTGGCACTAGGAGCCAAAAATATGGTGGTCACGGGGATTTTATTAGTAGCAGCAGGATTAATTATCGGTACTATTGCTACGACGGGAATGTCGATTACTTTTTCCCAGATACTGATAGATTGGTCGGGCGGTAACTTATTTTTGGCTTTGATCTCAATTGCCTTGGCTTCTTTGATTCTGGGAATGGGTTTGCCTGTTACTGCTGCCTACATTATGCTAGCGGTTTTAGCGGCACCAGCTCTAGAAAACATGGGTATTTCCCTTTTAGCAGCGCACCTGATTATTTTTTGGCTTTCACAAGATTCCAATGTTACCCCTCCTGTTTGTCTAGCAGCCTATGCAGCGGCAGGAATTGCGAAAACTTCTCCTCTGAAAGCAGCGGTTTGCGCTTGGAAATTAGCTAAGGGTTTGTATATTATGCCCTTGTTGTTTGCCTACACTGCCTTGATAGATGGAAGTTGGGGCGAACGATTATTAGTCTTTGGTTTTGGTTCAATCGGGCTTTTTATTTTGACTACTGCTATTGTCGGATTTTGCGGGCGACCTTTGAATAGACTAGTAAGGGTGGTATTATTCACCCTATCACTAATAGTTTTTAAACTAGTACAGTCAATTTAAAGTTAATAATTTTTCAGCTGAAATACTACGAATTTATAGTAATTTCAAATAGCACTCAGACGATTTTCGGAAAAAGTAGCAAATAGCAAATAGCAAATAGCAAATAGCAAATAGCAAGTAATATTTTAGGCTGCTGCTAATACAGATCTACCATAAGGAAATTAATTGGAATGACTATACCCAACTTTTCAGCTTAAAAACTTTTTATCGGCACAAACCCAGCTTTCTCGATTTGTTTTTGTCCTAAATCTGATAGCCAAATATTAGCATAAGCTAATCCTGCTAGTTCATCGATAGTTCCGTCAAGACGAACGCCAATAAAGAAGCGACGCAATAAAGGATAATTACCGTTTTGCAAATCTTTAGTATTGATCTTTCTCGGTGACTCATCAGATGCCCTTTTAGTGAAAGGGTTAACATAATCACGAGAATTTCCCCTGGCTAAAAGTAATGGTTCGACACTTCGCTGATTGGCAATTATAGCTGCAGAAGCATAGCTAATACCACCAGGAGTTGCACTAACCTTACGGATAGCATCTGTATAGTCTCTTACATATTGTGCGTCTTCGCTAAACCGTTCTAATTCAGGCTCCCCAAACAGAAGTAGTAAGGTACTGGGAGCTATTTTCGGATCGAAGACAAATGGTACTACTGGTAAATTTGGTCCACCTACCTGTTGCCAATTAGTAATTTCGCCCAGAATCATGTTTCTTACCTGGTTTATCGTCAGCCTATCTACTGGTAAAGCAGAATTAACAAAAAATACGATTCCATCACTGGCAATGGGAATTTGTTGCAAAGTGACAGCTCTTCTTCTAGCTATTTCATACTCAGAATCCCTTAATGGTCGGGATAGTTCGGCAAAACTAACCATTCCATCAAGCAGCATAGCTACGCTAGTACTAGAGCCTGGTTTAGTATATGCTGGAGGTTCTTTATATTGTGTTTTAAATCCTGGAAAGGCTCGATTTATTTCCTTTGAGATTTCTGGAGTATGCAAAGGAGAAAAAGGAATAGAACTACCGTACCAAAATAATCCTTGAGGAACATTTTCAACTTCTGCTAAACTAGCCTCAAATTCTAGCTGAGAATCATCTTCTGCTATAGACTTTTTTGACTGCGTATTGACTAGACTGCTGTTGCGCTCTTGTAAGATGAGACTGCCTATAATTCCCGTAGCTAGACCAACAGCCAAACCAATCAGAATAAATTTTAAATATTTTTGAGTAATTCCTCTAGCTTTTGGACTACTTGTCTCTGATTTTTTTGAAGCAAAAATCGGTCTTTTGACAGAAGCCGCCAGAAAAGACATTCCACAACATTCACATTTTCTAGCTGAAAGTGAATTTTCACTATAGCTACAACGGGGACAGATTAGTTTTTTAGTACTCATTATATTCTACAAAAGAAATGGCTAAAGCTTCTTGACACAGGGCTGAATCAACTTTTTGTACAATTAATTTAAATATCAAATTTAAGCTTTATCAATGCTTGTGAGATGACTTTTGCTATAAATATTTCATATTTTTAATAATTTTTTAGTTTTGGAGATTACAGCAAAAGAAAGCCCACGTGCTTTAGCCGTGGGAGTAGGTCAATTCCTCGTATCTAGTTAGTAACGTTTAAATTGATATGTTGTTTATGTATCAGACATATTGTTGGATCAGCGATTACCCCTTTTCCAGTGGCGATCCGAAGGCTACGCGGGACGTAATCGCTTTTTATCATGCTATTAGCTGTTGAAGTTTCAAATGAGTTCTTTAATCATTGGCAGATCTAATTTTTCAACATTGCTCAAAACAATTTCCGCGCCAGCCGCCATTAATTTTTGAGCGTAATCTGCTTTCCTTGTCTCCGAGATTTGCACATGAGGAGGAAGAATACCGACACCAATCCAGTTGCGTCCTGGTTTAATTTCTTGGGCTTTGACTACTGTATACATATCAGCCACTGTATCCCCTAAATAAAGTACAGGTATATTTGCTGGTATGGTCTCAATCTTAGACACAGCAGCAAACATTCCGGCTGGATCTGGTTTACTTGGTGCATCTTCCATTGCCACTAAAATAGGGTTGTTTAACTGTAATCGCTGTTTTAAGATATATTCGGCTGAACCTCTAGTTGCACCACTAAAAAAGCCCCAACCAATCTGATCTTTAGTCAATTGCTGAAAATAATTGTTAGATACGAGTAAAGGTTCTTGGGCAATATAACCGTCAAATAGCTCAGGATTTTTGCCACGGTAACGTTCTTGAAAATAATCCACTATGCTCTCATAATTTAACGCTATTTCTTCTCGGCTTTTGTCGAGGGCTTCAAAATAACGATAGGTTAATTCTTGAGATGCTTCCCAATCATTATTCCAAATTCCCTCTGACTTAAGATTATCTAAGTCTTCCATGGTTGGTCGCCAACCACCAGCGGTAAACTTTTCTACGGTATCGGCGAGCGCTTTACGATAGGAATTCCCCACATCTCTGATCACACCATCAATATCAAAAATGACTATTGCTATTAATTGATCTTTATTCATGTTCGCAATCTAGTATAATTAGGATTGGTTAATTATGTTAAATAATAGTTAAGTGTAATTTTCGGAGGCTTAATTGGAGTCAGAGTCAAGATTTATATTAAAAGTCCTGTGGTTAGATAAGAACGTAGCGATCGCAGTAGATCAGGTAGTAGGCAAAGGAACAAGTCCGTTAACAGCTTATTACTTTTGGCCTCGCAATGATGCTTGGCAACAGCTTAAGGACGAATTAGAATCAAAGCATTGGATTGAAGAAGCAGAAAGTATTGACATCCTTAACCAAGCTACAGAGGTGATCAATTTTTGGACAGAAAGAGGCAAAACTACTCCTATGACCCAGGCACAGACAAAGTTCCCCAACATTATGTTTACTGGAACCAACTAAATATTAAGAGATAATTGATTTTCGAAATCTTAGCTTCTAAATCCAATATTATAATTTCTCTTAAATAATCAAATAGATTAGGGCAGAACAACATTAAATTCTGCCCTTTTTTTTGAGTACAGTTTTTTTCGCTTAACAACGAATTAACATCCTAATTTAAACCATACCACCAGCAGCCTGAAAACGAGCCCTGGCTTTCTTCATAGCAGTTTCTGCCTGGATTTTCTCTTGGCGAACGTCACTATTTTCGACTTGCTGGAAACGAGCTTGAGCCTTTTCAAACTCTGTACGAGCAGTATCTTTATCGATGTTATCTCCTAATTCAGCTCCGTTAACTAAGATTTTGATTTCATTATTTTCTACTTCAGCAAACCCTCCCATCAGAGCGATCGCTTTCCAGTCCTTATCTGGACGAACGCGCATTACGCCAACCTCTAAGGCAGTTAGGAGAGGAGCGTGACCAGAAAGAACCCCTAATTGTCCAGTGGTGCTGGGTAGAATAATCTCTTCTACTTGATCGTCCAAGACTGTTTTGTCTGGAGTAATTACTTTTACGGTTAACGCCATTTGTTTAACTATTATTTATTAATCTATTATTAATCAGCGTCAAGTAGACAGTTATCAGCAATCAATCTAAGCTAACTGGTAGT
The DNA here is from genome assembly GCF_000332195.1 of Pleurocapsa sp. PCC 7319. Classification (NCBI taxonomy): domain Bacteria; kingdom Bacillati; phylum Cyanobacteriota; class Cyanophyceae; order Pleurocapsales; family Pleurocapsaceae; genus Pleurocapsa; species Pleurocapsa sp. PCC 7319. Next base: position 1,363,269 of record NZ_KB235922.1, on the reverse strand, counting down.
TGATTACTGATTACTGATTACTGATTACTGATTAAGCAGCAGCTTGAAGTTTTTCCGCTTTTGCTTTTGCCTCTTCAATATCGCCAACAAGATAGAATGCCTGCTCAGGCAGATCGTCTAATTCTCCGTCGAGAATCATTTGGAAACCTTTGATAGTCTGCTCTAAAGTCACATACTTGCCAGGTGCACCAGTAAAGACTTCAGCCACAAAGAAAGGTTGTGACAAGAAGCGTTCGATTTTACGAGCACGGTCTACAGTTAAGCGATCTTCCTCAGAAAGTTCGTCTAAACCGAGAATAGCAATAATATCTTGTAGTTCTTTATAACGTTGCAGAGTAGACTGAACTGCACGAGCAGTACTGTAGTGTTCATCCCCAACAATGCTAGGCTGTAGCATTGTGCTAGTGGAATCTAGCGGATCTACCGCAGGATAAATACCTTTAGAAGCTAAAGCACGAGACAGTACAGTAGTTCCGTCTAGGTGGGCAAAAGTAGTCGCCGGAGCAGGGTCTGTTAAATCATCCGCAGGTACATATACCGCTTGGATCGAAGTAATTGAACCTTCTTTAGTAGATGTAATACGTTCTTGTAAGTCGCCAACATCAGTACCTAAAGTAGGCTGATATCCTACCGCAGATGGCATCCGACCTAATAGTGCAGATACCTCAGAACCAGCTTGTACAAACCGGAAAATATTATCAATAAATAGCAGTACGTCTTGTTTATTAACGTCACGGAAATATTCTGCCATCGTCAACGCCGATAAACCAACGCGCATTCTTGCTCCAGGTGGTTCATTCATCTGACCATAGACCAAGGCAATCTTAGATTCTTCTGGGTTATCAGCATTAATCACGTTGGATTCGATCATCTCGTTGTAAAGGTCATTACCTTCACGAGTACGTTCACCAACACCGCCAAATACCGATACACCACCGTGCTGAATCGCGATGTTGTTGATTAATTCCATCATAATAACGGTTTTACCAACACCAGCACCGCCGAATAGACCAATTTTTCCACCCTGACGATAGGGTGTAAGCAAGTCAACAACCTTGATTCCAGTTTCAAATACTTTAGGTGCAGTTTCTAAATCAGTTAGTTTGGGAGCCGGTCTATGAATCGGGAAGGTCTCTTCATTGTTAACAGGACCTTTGTTGTCTACTGGTTCACCGAGAACGTTGAAAATTCTACCTAAAGTTGCTTTGCCTACAGGTACATTAATAGCTGCGCCAGTATCGACAATATCCATGCCTCTGACCAACCCATCAGTACCACTCATGGCAACAGCTCGAACCTGGTTGTCACCAAGTAGTTGTTGCACTTCACAAGTGACTGAAACATCTTGTCCAGCAGGGTTTTTACCTTCTACTTTTAAAGCATTATAAATACGTGGCATTTTGCCACTAGGAAACTCGGCATCAAGTACGGGGCCGATAATTTGAGTAATTTTACCAGTGTTTGTTTTATCAGTGGTGGCTACCATTTTTTAATATCTACTTGGTGGTTAGCTGTTTTATATGGCAGGTAAAATCTTAATTAAGTGTAAAATTTTGCCATCTTCAAGATTATCATTTATCGATTCATCTGAAAACTTTACTTTTATAGTTATCTAGGTCTATTTTGGTTCCACTTGATGAGAAATAATAGCTGATTAAGTTATGCCTGCTGATGTTAACTAGAATTAAATTGAGTTAACTAAAGTAAGCTTACTACGCCAAATGACTAATAATCTCAATTCTTTGTAAGACAGAATACATATTGTTTTGAGCCAATTTTATGATTGTCGCGTTACATTGTAGATTTGTACAAAATTTAAGTAAAAATACCCAAGAATTTTACTGTTGTTTACCTTAATTTGTTTATGACAGCTAGTTGGAATGATTTTCTTACTGATATTGGTATTGCTAACTAATATCAATTATTAGCTGAAATTCTCATAGTAGCTGTTGAAGGATTCATTGGTTTGCTTTTGTTGCTCTTCGTGCAGTTGAATCAAAATTACGTTGAGAATCTAATACCGAATCAATAAATTCCTTTGTACCTAGATAATTTGGAGAAATATCACCTTTATGAACAAAGAAACAATGGCAGTTCATTCACATGATTCACAAGTCTTGAGACCAGTTCAACGGAAAGATATCGCAACAGTTTGCATCTATGGTCTGAGTTTATTATCAGCTGGTTTATTTCTCTTTTTACCATTGGTTAATCTCCTCAGTCCTAGTCCCTGGCAACGTTATATGGGAGCAATTCATGGTTGCGCCTCTTTATTAGCAGTTGTAGTGATTGCTTATGCGGGACACATGGCTTTTCCGTTGCTCAGAGGAAATGCCAAAATCTTACCTCAGATGCGTACTTTAACTTTTTGGGCGAGTTTTTTAGCTTTTTTAGCTATTGCTTCGGGAAATTGGGTCTATATGCGCTACCGTGCACCTGTTAATGGAGCAAGAGCTTGGTTAAGGGAAAATACTCCTTTGGTTCATTATCTCTTTATGGAATATCACGAGTTCACAGTACTATTTACGCTGCCGTTGGGTATTGCTTGTACTTGGAGTTTGTGGAAGTATGGCGATTCTATTTTGGAAAGACAACACAGAACGGTCTTGACAGCTACTTGCCTGGGCTTAATGGCAATGATGTTTTTTGCAATCGGCGGTTTAGTGAGTGGTTTGAATGTCGCTAGAATTCACTCTCTATAGATTAAATTTTTGCAGTTAGTTACTTAGTGTTACTTGGCTTAGTTATTTGGGCTTATGAATAGACAACAATCGACATCTTCGCAATTCTCACCTTGGTACGTCAAGCTAGGCGATCGCGTGAGATACTTTCCTCAGATATTAGCTAGAGGGGCAAAACATCCGCCCTCTTCATCGGGTTCAGCTGCCGCAGCTTTAGTTAGTGCTGCTTTTGGCTGTTTTTTTATGATGGTTAATCAGCATTTTACGACTATCTTCAAAACTTGGAATGAAATTGTTTGGAACTTGGGAGGATGGATTCCTGGCAGTAAAAACCCCGATCCCCTATACGGAGAAATTGGGAGTTATTCTGGCAAAGAAACTCTATTATTGATTAGCTGGTTAGGAAGTTGGCTAATTCTCAGTTGGTTATGGCGCGATCGCGAGATTAAAACTCGTACAATTTTTTCTGGTTTAATTTTTCTGTTGGTTGCTGCCACAGTCATGAACTGGCATCCTTTGTTTCCCTATTTACCTTTGATGCCTAAATAATTCAACCTGAATTTTGTCAGATTACTTTTCAGTTCAATTATCAAATAGAACCTTATGCTAAAAGAAACAAAACAACAGCAATCTGCTGACGAATTAAACAATAGCCAACAAATAATGGTTGAGACCTCACAAAAAAGAGGTTTGTACAAATATGTTTGGGGTTTAGTCGGAATTTGGCTGTTATTTCTGGCTACTTTTCCCGTAGCTTGCTTTCGTGTAGCTCAAAGCGAGAAATTTGAGGGTCAACCCTTAAAATCGATGACCTGGGAGGAGAATCAAAAGGATAACTTAGCCTATCCAACCAAGAAATAATAGAACTCTTGCTAGATTGACCAACGGTCACGGCATTATATTTCTCAGGTCGCCATCAGGATCTCGAATATATTAGCCAGAGGTAAACTTTAAATTAAATAGAGATTTCCTCAATCTCGTTAATTGATCTGATCCATTCTTGATGGCGATCTTTACTTTCCTCCGCTAACAGATGACTATAGGGACAGTTATCTTGGCAATTAGTTCGATGAGGAAAATCAACTTCGTAGTCCTGGTAATTTTGCCACCATGTTTCTAGGTTAATTAATAAATCAGCTAAATCTTGTTCAGTTTGTTGGTGTTGTGGCTGACTGTAGTTAAAGATCATGCTTTGTGGCTTGCCAGATTTAACAAACCAATAAATCATTTTGATTTGCTCGGGAGCATAATCAGAAGTTTCTGCTAATACATACAGATATAAGCGGTTTTGCCAGTCATGAGCCAACTTATCGCGACGAGGCGGCTGACGATAGGTTTTCCAGTCAAAAATTGTTGCTCGCTCTTTTTCAGCAACCAATAAGTCATAAATTACCGTCAACAGAAATTTGCCACTTCTTAAGGTGCGACAATGTTCCGCTTCTCGCCAGAGGTCTTCCTTTGGAGACAAGATGTGGGGAGCAGCATCAATTAACGCAGTTATAGAACGATCTAGCTCTGAATCAGATTCGAGTAAAGATGTGATCGGTAATCCAAGTTGTTTTTGCTGCATCAGGAGGTGAAAACGGTTCCCCCATCTCAGACTATCTTCTTGTTGAGGATCGGGAAGTGAACCCAGAGAGTCTAAAAAAACCTGTTGGAACCTAGGAGGACAAATACTGAGTAAGTTTAAATGACTTTGAGATAGACGAATTAAATCTAATTTTTTTCGCATATTTATACTCTATAATGAGCGATCTTTATTTCTTAATAACTTATTTTATTCAAGTGAGTTATGTTAATTAAATATTAGTTAACCTTGATCGTAAAACTAAGAGTAATTACCAAACTATTAATAATATGGAATGGCAAGAAATCTCCGGTAACTGGGTTTACCTTCCCCGTCAAGAGATAATCGGGATCGTGCATTTTTTAGGTGGGGCCTTCGTTGCTACTGCTCCACAGTTTTCTTATTCTTCTATATTAGAGCAAATTGCTCAAGCTGGCTACGGAATTGTTGCTACTCCTTTCCTTAATACTTTCGATCATTTGGCGATCGCTCGTGAAGTTTTAAACCGTTTTGAAACAGCGTTAGAACGATTGCAAAAAACCAATAGATTAGGTAAACGTTATCTACCAATCTATGGTATTGGTCATAGCATGGGATGTAAATTACATCTCTTGATTGGTAGCTTGTATGAAGTAGAAAGAGCTGGCAACATTCTAATTTCGTTTAATAATTACCCTGCAAATAGAGCGATCCCTTTAATGGAACAGTTTGATCTTAGTCCAGTTTTTGATGTTGAATTTATTCCTTCTCCGCTACAAACAGAACAATTAATTGCCGATAATTACTGTATTCGTCGTAACCTTTTGATTAAATTTAGTCAGGACGATCTCGATCAGACTATTGACTTAAATCCAGTGTTACAAAAGCGTTTCCCTGAGATGATCACCTTGCGTACATTAACCGGAACTCATCTAACACCTCTGAGCCAAAATATTCGCTGGCAAACAGGAGAAATATTCACTCCTTTTGATGCGATCGGACAGTGGGTAAATCAAAAACTTTCTGGAAATTTAATGGAATTGAAACAAGAAGTTTTAACTTGGTTAAATCCCATGCTAGCTTTTTAAAGTTTTTATCAAGAGAGTAATTTCCTTGGTTTTAAAAGGTTGTAAACAACTTAGGTATTTCATTTTAGATACAAATAGTTTATTTAGAACGATTTTGTCACCATAGCTTTATAAAAACTTTAAACTAAAATGACTCTCAGTATATTTACAATCAATTTAACGTAAAGCTAATTTGTATTGATTAAATAATATTACTTAGCTGATTAATAGAATTATCTGATTTTATTTGAACCTCATTCGCTGACAGCGAGGGAAAAATTATGAAAGTAGCCTTTCTTGCAGGTGGTCTAGGAACTCGTATCTCGGAAGAAACGGAAAACAAGCCCAAACCAATGGTAGAAATTGGCGGACAACCAATTCTCTGGCATATTATGATGCACTACTATAAGTATGGCTTTAAAGACTTTACTATTGCTTTAGGTTATAAAGGTGCAGTAATCAAAAAATATATGGTGGATTATTGCGCCATTAATAGTAACCTTACTATCAATATCCGCGACGGAAAGGTTAAAACTCATGGGGGTTATCAATTAGATTGGAACGTAAACCTAATTGATACAGGACTTAAAACCAACACTGGGGGACGCATCAAACGTCTTGCTCCCTATATGGGTCAGGAAACATTTATGCTTACTTGGGGTGACGGAGTTTCCAATGTCAACTTGAAAGAGTTGCTAGCTTTCCATCGTTCTCATGGTAAACTCGCTACTTTGACTGCCGTTCGTCCTCCAGCGCGTTTTGGTCATTTGGATTTAGCTGGAAATCAGATCTCCGAATTTTCAGAAAAACCTCAAACTAAGGAGGGCTGGATTAACGGTGCTTTCTTTGTTTTGGAACCCGAAATCTTTGACTATATTGATGGGGACAAAACTCAGTGGGAAAAAGAGCCATTAGAAAGATTAGCCAAAGATGGGCAATTGATGGCTTATAAACACGATGGTTTCTGGCAATGCATGGATACCTTAAGAGATAAACGTCGCTTAGAAGCTCTTTGGGCTAGTGGTAACGCACCTTGGAAAACTTGGGAGGATCAAACATATGAAAATATTGGTGACTGGTCACAAGGGGTACATTGGAACACTAATGGTGCCAATGCTCCTCGACAAAGGGTATGATGTCGTCGGTCTAGATACTGATTTATATGCCAGAAGTACTTTTGGTGAGGGAATTGTGGAAATTCCTGAAATCAAGAAGGACGTTCGAGATGTGGAATTAGAGGATTTAGCAGGATTTGAAGCCGTATTTCATTTGGCTGGTCTTTCTAATGACCCTTTGGGTAATCTCAATCCTCAGTTAACTGAGGATATTAACTATTTAGCTTCGGTTAAACTAGCTAAATTAGCCAAGCAGGCTGGCGTTACTCGCTATGTTTTCTCCTCTTCTTGTAGCAACTATGGTGCAGGGGGTGAAGATTGGCTCGATGAAAAATCGGATTTTAATCCCGTTACCCCTTATGGTCTGTCTAAAGTAAACTCAGAACGAGAAATTAGTAAGCTTGCTGACGATGACTTTAGTCCTACCTTCTTGCGAAATGCTACCGCCTATGGTGTATCACCAAGAATAAGGTTCGATTTAGTACTTAATAATTTAGCGGCTTGGGCATTTACCAAGGGCTTAGTATACATCAAGAGTGATGGTACTCCTTGGCGACCTATTGTCCATATCGAAGATATCTCTAGAGCGTTTATTGCTGTAGTTGAGGCACCACGAGAATTGATTCATAACGAGGCTTTTAATGTTGGTCGTAACGAAGATAACTATCGAATTCGTGATTTAGCTGAAATTGTTCAAGCAACAGTTCCCAACTGTCGGATTGAATATGCTCCTGATGCTGGTCCTGATAAGCGTTGTTATCGAGTTGACTGTAGTAAAATTGCCAGAGTTTTACCTAATTTTCAGCCTCAGTGGAACGCTCGTAAAGGTGCCGCTGAACTATATGAAGCCTATCAGAAAGTCGGCTTGACCTTGGAGGAATTTGAAGGAACTAAATACCAAAGAATTGCTCATATTAAGTACTTAATAAGTAATGAATTGTTGGATAGCGAATTACGTTGGCAACGGGAAAAGCTAACAACTGTAGAGTAGCTTCAAAGTTTATTTAGTTAAATGCTTGAATAAAGCAAATTGAAGGGCAATCATCATGATTGCCCTGTTAGTTCAGTTAGCACTTATATTGTTAAACACATAGTCGTCTTTTATGAATGCAAGTAAAGTAAGTTGTCTTTCTTGTGGCAATTCTGCCCTAGATTCGATTATTTCTTTTGGCTATACTGCTTTAGCAGACAATCTTCTTTCTAAGGAACAGTTGGATCTACCGGAGTATACTGCTCCCCTAGAATTAGCTTTTTGCTCTGAATGCAGTTTAGTCCAAATTACGGAAATAGTTCCTCCTGAGATTTTATTTTGCCAGGATTATCCCTATTATTCTTCTATTTCACCATCATTATTAAAGCACTTTGGCGATAGTGCTCAGAACTTAATTCAAACCAGAAAGTTAGACAGCAATAGTCTAGTCATTGAAGCAGCTAGTAATGACGGCTATATGCTCAAGAACTTTGTCGAACAAAATATTCCTGTATTAGGAATAGACCCTGCTTCTGGTCCAGTAGATAATGCTATTAAGGCTGGAGTTAAGTCTATTTGTACTTTTTTTGGTCGAGAATTGGCCCAAAAGCTGCGGGAAGAAGGTCAACAAGCAGATGTTTTTCTAGCGAATAATGTTTTGGCTCATGTGCCAGATTTAAATGGTTTTGTCGCTGGAATTGCTATCTTATTGAAAGATACAGGAGTAGCGGTAATTGAAGCTCCCTATATAGTTAATCTGGTAGATCATTGTGAATTTGATACTATCTACCATCAGCATCTTTGCTATTTTTCAGTTACAGCTTTAAACAAGCTCTTTAGGAGGCACGGTTTATTTCTCAATGATATTGAAAGAACTAAAATTCATGGCGGTTCTTTACGTCTATACATCGAACCAAAAGAGGCTGTAAAAGACTCGGTTAAATCTTTATTAAAAGCTGAACAGGAATCTGGAGTAGATCAGCTTAGCTACTATCAAAATTTTGCCGATAATGTAATCGCATTTAAATCTTCTTTGTTAGAGATTTTATGGGACTTAAAACAACAAGGTAAGAAAATTGCTGGTTATGGTGCTGCGGCTAAAGCGACAACTATGCTCAACTATTTGAGAATTGATAAAACTCTGTTGGACTATGTAGTGGATCTAAACTCCTTTAAACATGGTCGCTATATGGGGATTAATCATTTACCTATTTTTCCTCCCAGCAAACTAATAGAAGATCGGCCAGATTATGTGTTGATTTTGGCTTGGAATTTTGCCGAAGAGATTATGCTGCAGCAGCAAGAATATCGAGCCGCTGGCGGAAAATTTATTATTCCTATTCCTGAACCAAAAATTGTTTAGCTAAATTAATGTTCTCAAGATAATTTCAAATTGATTTTTTCTGGGATATAAATATTTTTCGCTAACGCAATCAAGGACACTAACTGATGAATAATAGTCAAAATTAACTAAACTAATTAGCTTCTAGGGAAGTATTAAATCATGGTACAAAATTTAGTTCCACCAACTAATCCATCTACTAATCAATTGGGATCAGACTCCCAAAAAATAGAACATTCATGTCCCAATTGTGGTCATCATGAACTATCAGTTTTTTATGAAGTTCGTGACGTTCCTGTTCATAGTTGTTTGATGATGTCGAGTCAGAAAGAAGCTGTGGATTTTCCCTCTGGAGATGTGGTATTGGGTTTCTGCGATCGCTGTGGCTTTATTACTAACACCGAGTTTGATGCTAAATGGTCAGCATATGCCCCCAACTACGAAGATCAGCAAAGCTATTCTCCTACATTTAATAAGTTTTCCCTTAGGTTAGCTAACCATTTAATTGACAAATACGATTTACACAATAAAGATATTATTGAAATCGGCTGTAGCAAGGGTGACTTTCTCTTACTACTTTGTGAACTAGGTAATAATCGTGGTGTGGGAATTGACCCGAGTGTAGTTCCTGGCAGAGTAGAAAGTAAAGCAGCGGAGCGAGTTACTTTTATTCAAGACTATTATTCTGAAAAACACGCCGAATATGTCGGCGACTTTATCTGTTGTCGCCATACTCTAGAGCATATTCAACCCACATCTGAATTTATTAAAACTGTCAGAAAGTCGATTGGCGATCGCCAAGATACGATTGTCGCATTTGAAATCCCAGACAATACTAGAGTATTGCAAGAACAAGCTTTTGAGGATATCTATTATGAGCACTGTTCTTACTTTAGTCCTGGTACTCTTGCTCGTTTATTTCGTGACAGTGGCTTTGAAGTAATAGATGTCTATTGCGACTATGGCGATCAATATCTCCTAATTGAAGCTAAGCCTGTAGCGATTCCTTCAGATAAAGTTCATCCCTTTGAAGAAACAGTTGAAGATGTTGCTAGAGATGTACAACTATTCACGGAGAAAATCACAGGCAAGCTGAACTATTGGAAACAATATCTTGAAGATGCTCAAGCCAAACAGGAAAAAGTAGTCGTTTGGGGCTCTGGTTCTAAATGCGTGGCGTTTTTGACCACCCTCAAAACTATCGACAAAATTCAATATGCTGTTGATATTAATCCCCACCGTCATGGTAAGTTCATTCCTGGAGTAGGTAAAGAAATTATGGCTCCTGAATTTCTCAAAACCTACCAACCTGACAAAGTTATTGTTATGAATGCCATTTATGTTGAAGAAATAACTCAGATGCTCAAAGATATGGGTGTCTCAACTGAGGTGGTAGCACTTTGACACTCCCATCGCTGAAAGTGCCCTAAAGGACATTGTGCCCTTGCCCTAAAGGATATATCGAAGTGTATCCCTTTAGGGACACCTTCGGATATGGTATACCGCTTCGCATAAGGGATTCTTGATTAGAAGCTATAAGCTTATAGCTTATGGCTGGGGCGAAGCCCCTTTATTTATCCCAAGTTAACTAGATTAGGTTATTGCTCATCTGCTGCAATTGTTGAATCTGACTAAAAATGGAGGCAACTGCTCAAATTGAACATTAACTGCCTCACAAAAAGCTTTCATTTGCCAGATTTGCATGGTAGGCTCACATTGCCCTTGTTCCCAACGTCTAATAGTGGAGACAGTTATTCCTATTGCACGGGCTAGTGCTTCCTGAGTTAAACGGGCGTTTTTTCGGAGCTTAGTAATCTCATGATCGGTATCTAGAACTTGATAGATAGTATTTTGAGAAGGACGCATAAGAGGTAAATTGAAAGCTAAATTGAAAGTGGCACTATTTGAAGGCAGACGGAAAGAGGAATCAGAAATCTCTTCAGCCTCAAAATGCTAAATAACCTGAATTCGGGATAAGCTGAAACACTTCTGGTGCAGTTGAGCGAAAAACCGTGATTTACGTTCAATCATAACGAGGTTAGCGGAAAAATAAGCCCAAAAAGCTTAGAGCTTATGGCTTAGAGCTTAGAGCTGACCTTACCCTTAAATTGCCTTAACCCGAACTTAGGTTAAATACTGCTCTAATTAGTGAGGAGCAGAGAAAGGTCGAGTCTTATTTTGATTGTAATCAGGAATACAAGATAATAAGAGTACTTTGATGTTCAAATTAGCGGCTGCTAATTGACCCAAATCAAAAGGTATCAAGAAAAGCTAATAGCCAGTAAAGATAAGCGAAATAAGAAATCCTGGATACACTAACAATAGTAAAATAAGCAAAAGGCGAAGTGGATAAAGAGTAGGTAGAGATTTATTGTCGAAAATGTAAAGTAAAATAAATGGTTAACCAAAGCGATTATTTTACCTATGGATTTCAACGTAATCACTCTGATATTATAGAGCTAAATAGTTTTCATCTTTCCAGAATCTCTATCACTGTCTTGGGATTGAGTTTGCTTTTGAACCAAATCAATTTGTTAGGTAAATCGGTGAATTTTACTCCCGCTTTTTCTAAATTAAGTCTTTCCGAAACAGCCAAGATTAGATTATCGGCATCACTATTTCGGACTTGATAGAATTTCTTTTGCAAATATTGTGGTCGCCAATAACCGACAATTTCAAGTAAAAATTCTCTTCCATCTGGATGTACTAAGCGAAAGTCTGGAATCATCACACTACCAGGCAGAGGAACTAAATCGACTTCTCTTTCTAATCGCCATTCTGTTTTTGCCTTAACCCAGCTTTTAGCAAAGGAAGCCTCTAACATACTGTCGTAAGGCTTACCTGGAGGGTAGTGAGAGACTAGATCACAACGATCGCTGGTTAAACTAAACTTACCAGTTTTAATATTTCCTGAATACTGATCTCGGTTTTGCAGTTTTGCTTGAAGACTCCATTTAGTCACATGAAGCAAGGCAGGAATCATTTTAGCTAAAGCCAAGCCATAGCGAGTGCTAGCTTTAAATAGGCTAGCCGGGCCATCCATAGTTAAGGTAAACCCAGTATCCGCATCTCCTTCGATATATGCCATTAATTGAAATAGCTTAATATAGCGAAATAGCAGTTTGTATTCCCCAGGATCGTTACGATGGGCATTGATAACGACACTACTAGCACGGTAAAAAACCCCCTGTACCTGGGAAAGATTATAACGATGCAGCAGAGATTCAGGGATAGGTGGCTCAAACTGAGTTAAGATGCGATTTTCTTGCAAGTCAGCATATAAGCCAGTTTCAATTTCTACACGAGATACAGGACGCTTTAATTCTCCAGAGAGAGTATGAGCGATCGCCTCAAGAGTTTCACTACGTCTACTGGGTAAAGTTACCGTCTTGGCTGCTTCAGAAAATACTCTTTGCCTCAGCACGGATGGTTCCAGAGGACTTATAATTTCAAAAGTAGAGAAAGTATTTTTGAGAAGGTGAGCCATCCCTCTTTTGACACGATAATCAGGGTTATCTCCTTCTAGCTCAAGAAGACGTCGATCCAACTCTCCTTGAGTTTTGCCTACACAATCTTGAAAACAAATAATGCTCTCCCCAGCTATGGCAAGAGTTCTGTTATTGATTTCCAATTTTTTCGGTACGATTGTTTCGCCATTGCGTTTATAAATAAGTAAGTCACTTTTTAACATTAGAACTTAAATTCAACACTTGAAATTCCATATTGAGCAAAATGTACCAGTCTCTAGAATGCCGACCCGATAGCTACCAAGAATGGTATCAACAAGGTAATCAGTTACGTGCTGAAGGCTATTATCAAGAAGCTTTGACTAGCTATAACCGCGCTTTAGATTATTATCCCCGTGATTATTGGACATGGTATCGCAAAGGTATAGTATTTGAAGCTTTAGGTTGCTATGCCGATGCCATTAGTAGTTATGCTCAAGCGATCGCAATTAAGCCTGATAATTACTGGGCATGGTATGACCAAGGATGTATTTATTTCAATGAGTTCAGCCAATATCATCAAGCGATCGCTTGCTTTGCTCAAGCTTTGGTGGCTCGTCCTCAAGACTATTGGGCTACTTACCGTACAGGAGAAGCTTGGCGTAAGTTAGAACAATATGAACAGGCAATTTCTTTTTACAATCAAGCTTTAGAATTCCGTCCTCAAGATTTTTGGGCTTTCTACCGTCGCGGAGAAGCACAACAGCATTGGAAGAAGTTAGACTTAGCTTTAGAAAGCTACGATCTAGCTTTAACTATAAAACCTGATGATTACTGGTCTTGGTATCAAAAAGGAGTAGTTTTACAGCAACTAGAGCAATTTTCCCAAGCAATTGACTGCTTTGGTCAAGCTTTAAATCTCGATGCTAAATCTGATGCGGCTTGGTATCAACAAGCTTGTTGTTATGCCCAATTAAAGAATACTAATTGGGCAATCACTAGTTTAGAAAAAGCAATTGATCTTTACCCCCAAAAATATTTAGAGTTGGCTGCCCATGAATCTGTTTGGTTGCAATTTCGTCAACAAATAGGCTTTCAATCTTTACTAACTAATAAAAGTCGTAAATATCAAATAGACCAATAAATCCAAAAAGTTTGTGTTAATTTGGAGACCTAACTTATAGAGGTCAATCTCTAATTTATAGGCAACTTTCTATGCATCGAGTAACTAACAGTTGGGTCTTTAAATTGGGCTTGGGTTTCATTATTTTTATTATTAGTAATTATTCTCAGACAACTGCTAACGTTGAACCAAATTACTTGTTAGCAGAAGAGAGCCAGATACTGCCAAAGTTTTTCGAGTTTCCCAACGCAGAAGACAGGAAAATATATCAAACAATAACTAACTACGCTATTGCCAATCAATTAGATCTGTCACCCATAGGAAATATTGTGCAAACAGTTGCTCAACAATTTTTAGGTGCTGAATACAAAGCTGGTCTATTAGATCAATCTTCTCAGGAAACTTTGTTTATTTCCCTTAAACAATTTGACTGTCTATTATTTGTCGAAACGGTAATGGCGATCGCCAAAAATATTGCTCAGCAAAATTATAGCTATCAAGCCCTTACAAGGGATGTAGAAAATCAACGCTACTGGAACGGCAAAATGAATGGTTATTGCAGTCGTTTACATTACTTTTCAGACTGGATTGCTGATAACCAACGTAGAGGAAATGTCCAGAATATTACGCCACAATTGGGAGGAGTCAATACAGTTAAGAAACTTGATTTCATGACAACTCATCGCCATAGATACCCTAATTTAGTCAAGAGTCAGGTTAACTTTGAATGCATCGCTTCAATCGAATCCAGTTTACCAGAAACATTAAACTACATCCCTACGAAAGACATTAGACAAATTTACCCTCAGCTTCAACCAGGAGATATTATCGGTGTGGCAACTAATATTGCTGGATTAGATTTTACTCACACAGGATTTATCCATCGTCAATCAGCCAAAAACTTGGGTTTCATTCACGCTTCACCCAGAGGACGAGTAGTTATCTCCCCGGATCTACAAAATTATGTGAGAAATGTTAACCAGGCAATTGGAATTGTCGTAATTCGGACGAACAAGCCACACTATCTTGATCGCGATCTAATCGATGAGGGTCGCCAGTAAACCTATCTAAAACTGATTGTGCTTCGGCTTGAATCGTAAAATCTGAGTAAATATAATCACTACTCAGGCAGCCCTGCTCTTGTACGCCTCGTCCAGACAAGGTGTCTTCAAAAATCTGGGTCGAGTGCTTGCAGAAATTCTGCTTTAATTGTGCCGTCATCTTGAGAAATCATGTTCAAATTGACGAACTGATTGACCAGATTTGAGGACAATTTTTCTAATACGTGACTGACTTCAATTAATTGATAGTCACTATCGTCAAAACGATAAAAGTTAATTTTATGTTGCTCCCACAACCAGACCTCTTTAACTTGAAACTCTTTATATTTATCCAGATCGGCGAAGCTGCCAGATGTGTAGTTGATTTCGACCGCCAAGTCTCTACTGGTAACTGTCCCCTTATAAGTTCCAATATCAAAGGATTCGTCTGGTTGTTTTCCAGCAACCTGGGCTTTTTTTAAATCAGTAGAACCTAAAGCCCAAGACTTAATATTGAAATGAACACAGTAAGTATCAATCAGTATTAAAGCAATCCTGGATAATCTTTCGTGGCTAGGCGAGGGAGACACTATTGTAATTTGATTATCAAAATAAGAAATTAAATAACTAGATTCAGCAGCAACTAGCTGTTCGTAATCTTCCCAGGTCATACCTGGCAAAATCAAAATTTGATCCTGCTGTTTAGAGCGATCACTTTTGATGGGTAAGTTCAAGCTGTCTGTAAACATAATAATTAGGGGCATTTGCACTGACATCACGAGCTGCCGAGGTTTCCTCGGCAGATGTGTCCTCTTCAATTGTACTAGGCAAGATTCGAACGCAATTCAGATGTAATTGGAAGCGATAAACCAACGGAGTCTGCTGCCATTAAACAAGCAGAAATTTCAGATAATTAACCCGAACTCAGGTTAGGTTAGTAAAAAAAGTTGAGCAGTGCTTTATTGCTTTCTCAGTTAAATTGCAAATAAATCATCAGATTTTGCCAACTACTTTTAGAGATAGGTTTTAGACAGCTACAAGACTGGAATGGGCAGCGACTATCTGCCAAATACTACTAGAAGAGAGATTCCAAATACGAGTAAATCGTAAATCATTATCGAAACCATTACTTTCGTAGCTACCGATTAAATGCACTCTAACATTAACGATCGCCACATTTTCTATCAATTGAATACGGCGAGCGGAAGGGGTCAAAGTTTCTATCTTAAACTTTCCAGATTGATGAGCAGCAAGGTCGTCTTGTTTGCCTAACACTTGACCGAGATGATTGGTGAAAATAAGTTCAGGTGCCAACAATTCATCGAGAACTTTTACATCGGAATTAAGCATTGCTAACCTAAGCCGTTCTTCAGCTTCGAGAATCTGTGTTTCAATTGGATTACTCATATCTCAATCAGTTACTTTGTAAGAGTTACAGAAATCACAAATTTCACAATTTTTATTTAATAAGCGTTGGTGAATGCGTAATGAAAACTTTTCACCAAAAGAACTGAACTCCAGCCCTAGTGATTTCGCCTGTCATATTTGAGCTGCACGCATTGCCCCTAAAGCTGCCACCAACTCACCTGAACAAAAATGCTAACTGGCTCAATCTTATTAGTCTGAATAAAATCCCCAAGAATTACTTTAAGTTTCTCTGGTGAAAAATCTGCCCCTGTTTCTACCTTTAAGCTTTTATTTTCAGACACAAATAGAGCCTTTGTGCCTCCTATATCTATTCCTATATTTTGTTTATGCATTAGTTTTACTGCCTGTTAATCTGGGATTTTTGGAGATCGCTCTTTTGTACCTGATCCATATTAATACCTGAGTAATGTTCTAGTTTGAAGCGATCTTTCGATAAATGCTAATTAATTCATACCAACGTATTTTGGTTCTGAAGCAATTCTGTCGATCCATGACTGAATTGCCGGATATTTGGTCAGGTCAAAACCCCCTTCTTCTGCTACATGGGTATAGCCATATAAGGAAATATCGGCAGTGGTTAGATTATCCCCCGTTAGGTACCTAGATTTTTTAAGCTGTTCTTCCATGACATTTAGTGCTTTATAACCGCCAGCTTGTTTAGATTCATATTCTACTTGGCGATCGCTCGGCAAGCCTAAATATTTAGCAATAAATCGAGCAACTGCTATGTAGGGTTCGTGACTGTATTGCTCAAAAAACTGCCACTGCTGAACTTTAGCCAGCTCGAAAGCATCTTGAGGTAAAAGTTTACTACCAGCAGCCAAAAAATTGATAATCGCATTGGACTCCGAAAGGTATCGACCATCAGATAACTCTAGTAAAGGAATTTTTCCATTGGGGTTTTTCTCTAAAAATTCAGGTTTTTTAGTTTCCCCTGCCAAGATGTCAACTTCTATCCAGTCATTCTCGATATCTAACAAGGCACATACAAGCTTAACTTTGTAGCAATTACCCGATTGAATATCGCCGTATATTTTCATGGTCTTTTCGTTTAATATTTGAGATATAGTTTAATATCTGTTAAATCGTTCTGACGGAGGTGATACCAAATATTATCGGTAGCACTGTAATAAATAACGGTATAGAGATAGCTTTCTTGGTCTTTATCCTGGTAATCGGGCTGTACATCCTTGATTTTGAGCTTGAGCGATCGCCCTCGTTCGTCAAAGTTAGTTAGGGTTGCCCCAACAAGCTCCTTTCCCTGTAAAAAAGATGTCGAGCCTGGCGAGTTGATATAGAGATAAATGCCTTTTTCAGGGTCTTCTGCTTCCAGGAAAAGCATTTGCGCCACGATTCGATTTGCCATTTCAGGCTCAACCGTTTCTGCTAGGAAAATAATCCGCTCTCGTGCTCATAACGACTATGGATTGTTTTGGAGTATAGAATTTGTAACCAAAATTAAAACTCCCTATTCAAATTCAATGGAATTCTTGATTATCATAAAAATATAATAATTAAATCGTTCATCTTTTCCACAATCGCTTTAGGAAAGACGGAAGTAAGGAATAACTCAAATAATCCTGAAGGAACGCACCTCATAATATCCTGGTAATAGAGGTGAATCCCATGAAACTAATTTATAGGGGAGTACAGTATAACGAAGCAAATCCAGATCTTTCAATCTCTCTAGTAGAAGCAAAAAAGAAAGAAATAGTTTATCGTGGCAATTCTTTGAGAGCCAGTATTAATCCTAAATTTCCTTGGATCTCATATATAAAACAGCTTTTTTACAAGTCTGAAGTCAAACCAATTCTCGACCCCATCACCTTTTGGTATGAACATAAAAGAGAATTTCTCAAAGATTGTTGGTCTTTAGATGATGTAGAAAGATTAGATCGGGCTTGGGATTTAACTATACAACTCGAAAAAGCCAAGACATTCAAGCCAAAGCAGAAAATCAAACTAAAATATCGTGGTATCACATACTATCGTTAATTTAGGCGATCGCTCTCTGTATATTTTTAATTGTTCAATTGAAGAGCGATCACTATGTATTTACTTACGATAAGTTGGGGCGACTCTTTCTTCAGAGCGCATCAAGTTTCTGGAATTTTTATTGTCTCCTGTTAAGTTAGAAATAATTACAAATGCTGCCAATCCCACTAAAGGACTAATTAAAGTAGGAAAGCCATCAAAATCGGCGGTTAAGATATTGTTAGGTATGTATAGCAGGGTGTTATCAATGCCAAATGTTGTGGGCATCAAGGCAAACAATAGCAGTCGCGTGAAAGAGCCTAAAATAATACAAGACAATGCACCTTGCCAAGTTGCTCCCCTCCAATAAAGTCCTCCTGCTAAAGGAACGAGTAAACCTGCAAAACCCAGATCGAAAGCTAGTAATAATAAAACTCCAGTTTGAGGAACTTTTAAGGCAAAAAATACTCCCATTGTTGTAATTACAAAAGCCATTACCCGGGTTAGCAGCAATAATCTGTCTCCTGCTGCATTATGGTCGTCGGAATTAATGCCGATGACATTATGGGCAATAACGGAAGAAGTACCAAGGATTGCGCCATCAGCGGTGGAGAGAGAAGCGGAAAGAATTGCCACAATTACTAATAATCCCAATATTGGTGGGACAACACCGTTGAGGAGAGCATAAAGAATTGGACCATCGGGAGTAATCCCCGCATCAGCCAAAATTTGGGGAGCAGACAGAGCAATTAAAGAAAAAGGAACGCCAATAATTATTGTGCCAGCAGAGCCAATCAAGCAACCTCTTTGGGCAGTTTCAGGGCTTTCGGCAGCAAAAATACGCGCCATAAAGTCGATCGCCACAATATCTCCTAATCCTAATGCCAGTAAAGTTGCCCAATTAATAGCAGCACCAGCAGCAGGATCGCTTAGTTGAGCCAACGCTAAAGGACCAGTATCCGCAGGTATTTCTAAACCAAAGTTAGTAGCCATAAAAGCTAATAGCCCGATCGAACCTACAAAAGCAATACCTACTTGAATAGCATCAGTATAGGCTACAGCAAACAACCCCCCACTAGCAGTGTAAATAAAAACGGTAATTGCCAGTAGCATTACTCCTGCGGTGTAAGTCGTACCCAAAAAAGCTTGAAATAGATAGCCTCCCGCAACTAAATTACCCGCTAGTAAAAAGGAAAAGCTCAATACCATCAGTAAAGAAGCTACAACCTCGGTTTTACGATTATACTTAACTCGATAGAAATCTGGCAGGGTAATTAAACCCATACGATTCATAGGTTTGGCAAAAAACAGAGCGGTTAAAAATAAACATAGTGCTAACCCAATCGGTAAAGATGCACCAGCCCAAAAGCCAAACTCGGCTGCTAAATCGGTATTACCCAAAGTGGCATTAGAGTCTACCGATTGTGCCATCAAGGTGGATGCTGCTAAGGGTAATACTAATCCTCTTCCAGCAACTAGATAGTTTTCGCTATCTCCTTTGACTTGTTTGGCTGCCCACATTCCAATAGCTAAGGTGGCAACTAAAAATAGAATTATTCCCCAAAACAGAAGTTTTTCTGTCATGATTACTCCTGGTTAATTTTGATCGTTTATGATTTGTTACCTAGATTGCTATTGAATGTCATCGTTAGATAACAAATCATGGCTTTTTCCTCTTTAGATTTGGGAACTTAGTCTTTTATGCCAAATCGAGAAAAACGATATTACCACTTTTCACTAAAAGGTCTAATCTCAACATCAAATGACCAAGCCGATCGCGCCTGATGAGCTAAGCTACGTGAAATACTTCTTTCACAATATCTTCGGGTTGACAAAAGAAGTCAGGAGATAGGCTTTCATTACGTTCTAAGGGGGCTCTAACTGCATTGTGAATCAGTACTGAAGGATGTCCTATTTGCGATCGCACTGCTTCTATAGTTGCCAATAGTGCCTGTAAATCTCCTACATCGCAAACATAAGCTTTGGTATTGGGAAGTTCGCTTTCTAGTTTTTTTAGGCGATCGAGAATAACCAGGGAAAGATTACTTTCCCATATGCCATCATCTGTTCAAACAGAAAGAACTATTGACGGACGTTTAATGCGAGAACAAAATATTCAAGGAGATTTTGTCATTGTCCCTGCCAACACAAGTCATCATAAAAAAAGCTACTCAAAGAGAAAAGAGAGCATTAAAAGGAGCGGATAAAATTGGCTTAAGAGTAGGAAAAGTTTTAAATAAATTTAAAGTAGGAAAATTTTTTGAGAAAGTATCACATCGTAGCGTTACCAGGAGAAGGTATTGGCAAGGAAGTTGTTCCTGCAGCGATCACTATCTTGAAACGTTTAGCAGAGCTACACGGCTTTTCAGTCAGCATAGAATACGGTTTAATTGGTCAAGCAGCTTTAAAAGAATTGGGAGCTTATTTCCCTGAAGAGACAGCACAACTATGCCAAGGAAAAGATGGGATTTTATTTGGAGCAGTATCTCAAGGCGGATTATTGGAATTACGTCAGCGTTTTGATTTTTTTGCTAATTTACGTCCAGTCAAAGTTTTTCCCAGTCTGATAGATAAATCGTCTCTTAAGTCTGAGATGCTAGAAGGTGTTGATATTTTGTTTGTGCGGGAACTGGTTAGCGGTATTTATTTTGGTGCATCTGGAAGAACCCAAGAAAATACCTCTGGTTATCATACAATGACCTATAGCGATCGCGATATTAGAAGAATAGCTAGAATTGCACTGACTAAAGCGCAACAACGTCGTGGTTTACTAACTGTTGCTCATAAGGAAAATGCTTTACCTCATTTGCCTTGGACTCGTTTGGTATTCCAAGAAGCGGTGAGTTTTCCTGAGGTAACAGTTACGGGAATGCTGGTGGATAATTTAGCAATGCAATTGGTGATCGATCCCCAACAGTTTGATGTGATTTTGGCGGGAAATCTCTTTGGAGATATCCTGAGCGACTTAGGGGGAGCATTGGTCGGCTCTATTGGCTTATTAGGCTCGGCTAGTCTAAATAGTTCTGGATTTGCTATGTACGAGGCAATTCACGGCACAGCACCAGCGATCGCAGGTCAAGGAATCGCTAATCCTCTAGGTACTCTAGCCAGTGTAGTCATGATGCTAGAACAATGGGGAGAATTGGGAGCTGTTCAAAGCTTAAAACAAGCTCAAACTAAAATTTTAGAGTGTGGTTATCGGACTGCTGATTTAAATCCTCAGGCTCCAGAAATTTTAGTTAATACAGAACAATTAATTGAGCTGCTGTTAAATGAATTATCAAAATGATATTGAGTACAATTAAACGAAAAAGCGATCACCCCAAGAGCGATCGCTTGTTAGTTTTCAAAGTCAATAGCCAGAAAAGTAGAAATTAACTGAATTGTATTAGGAAAGACTAAACACCAAGACAAATCCCAAAACTGCCGCAAACACAATCAAAGCATAGAATTGAGCGCGACCGTTTTCCAGATATTTCAAGCCTTCACCACTGAGTACCGTTACTAAACCAGTGAGATTTACTGCACCATCTACTACACGGTAATCTACCTCCATAATTTGTCTAGCTATACGACGACAGCCAACGACAAACACTTCGTTATATATATCGTCGATATACCATTTGTTGAGGGAAAGGCGATAGAGAGCAGGATATTTCTTGGCGATCGCAACGGGATCGATTTTTTTGGCACGATACATCAATATGGCAACGATAATTCCAGTAACGGCGATCGCTACTGACAACCCAGCCATAATTAGGAATTCATTCCAGTCAAAAGCATGAGTAGCTTCAGCGATTACTTCTCCTGGGGCGTGAATAAATTCTTCAAAATAGTTTTCCCAAGGACGACCAATCAAACCAATACCAATAGAAGGTACTGCTAAAACTACTAGAGGTAACGCCATTGTTAAAGGAGACTCATGAGGAGACTCACTGTGACCATGACTATCAGCTTCTTTGGTATCCATTGCTCCAGGACCAAAAGCCAATCCTGCTTCGGTCATCAACTGTTGTTTGATGCCAGCATTATTACCGCGAAACTCTCCTTCAAAGGTCATAAAGTACATTCGGAACATATAGAATGCCGTTAAGCCAGCAGTTGCCCATCCGACAAACCAAAGAATCGGATTAGCCTGGAAAGCTTGTCCAAGGATTTCGTCTTTTGACCAGAAACCAGCGAAGGGAGGAATTCCACAAATTGCTAATGTACCAATCAAGAAAGCACCAGAGGTAATAGGCATATACTTTCTCAAGCCACCCATCAGTCGCATATCCTGAGCCAAAAGAGGATTATGTCCTACCACATCTTCCATGCCATGAATTACCGAACCAGAACAAAGGAATAGCATCGCTTTAAAATAAGCATGGGTCATCAGGTGGAATAAACCAGCACTGTATGAACCAATACCCATTGCCATTACCATATAGCCCAGTTGAGACATCGTTGAATATGCGAGACCTTTTTTGATGTCATTTTGAGTTAAGGCAATAGTTGCACCCAGAAACGCTGTAAATGCTCCAGTCCAGGCAATAGTATCCATTGCCAAAGGCACATGTTCAAAAACGGGATACATCCGCGCGATTAGAAATACCCCAGCAGCAACCATTGTGGCAGCATGAATTAGAGCTGAGATAGGTGTAGGACCCTCCATCGCGTCTGGTAGCCAAACATGAAGTGGAAATTGAGCTGACTTGGCTACTGGTCCTAGAAAGACCAAAATAGCAAAAAAGGTGGCGACGAAAGCGCTTAGCGACCCATTAGAAACTAAGTCTCCCAGGCGATCGCCCATACCCACAAACTCAAAACTACCTGTTGCCCAGTAAAGCCCCAGCATCCCCAGTAAGAGACCAAAGTCACCGACACGGTTGGTGACAAATGCCTTTTGACAAGCATCAGCTGCGGGTTGACGATCAAACCAAAACCCAATTAACAGGTAGGAACACATTCCCACCAATTCCCAGAAAATATAAATTTGCACAAGGTTAGGACTAATCACTAGCCCCAACATCGAAGAACTAAATATACTCAAATAGGCGTAAAAGCGGACATAACTGGGGTCATGAGCCATGTAGCCATCGGTGTAAATCATCACCAAGAAGGCTACTGTGGTGACAATTACCAACATTAAGGCACTGAGATGATCAATGGTATAACCCATTGTCAAATGAAAATCTCCTGCCGCAGCCCACTCGATACTGTGGGTGTAAACTTCATGTCCGTGAATTTGACTCCACAGAATGGCAAAAGACATCACCATTGCCATACCAATGATGGAGACGATAAAAATAGCAACTATCTGACGTAATTTGTTAGTTGCTTTATTAAAAGAGATTAAACCAATTCCGACAACCATCGCCCCTAGTAAAGGCAACAGAGGAATTAGCCAAGCATACTGATAAAGCGGTTCCATTTTTTAGTTCTAAATTATGATAGATTGCTTAACTATTTGATGATTACCGCTAATCATTGTTACATATACAATTCTTTAATCCTATCTTTAGAGATTAAGATTGTATCTAATGTTAGAGAATCGAGATGAATTAGTGGAATTATGATTCGCATTAAAGGAGTGGTCAAAACGGCAAACGAAGTACAACACGCCCTACAAAATGGTATTCTTGCCTCTGAAGCTAATTCTTTTAAAAAGTTTGTCAAGCGATCACTCAAGGAAATTGAACAAATTTGCGATCGCCATAATACCTCTCCTAGTCAACTACCGAAACCGTCACGAAATGCCTACAATTATCTTAAAAGTGTTGATTTATCAAATCTGCCGTTAGTTAAAATTCCACAATCAACTAAAAAACCTCCCATTAAATCGTCAACTTTACGCCTCAAAAATGTAGTTAAGCAGCAAAGTATAATTCAAACAAAGATTGACAATACAGTTCAAAATCAAACTCTTGATGACACCAGTTGTCTACGAATAACTCTACAAAAACATGCCACAGAAATAGAAAATATTTGTCACAATAAACAACTGACTCCCACAGATTTAGCTACTCCCTCTCGCAGAGCTTATTCTTGGATGAAATTTTTAAGTAATTCTGATAATTTACAGCTACATTTAAATGCTGTTACCCGCGGTTATGAGCTGGCTCACAAAATTATTAAAAACAATCGCCTTAATAAGCAAATTTCAATTACTTTTGGTAACTATAGTGGCTTATATAAATATAAAACCCATCGCCATCCGAGTAATCTAATTGAGATTCAGTTGAGTGAAGGTTTTATCCGTGCTGATGATTCCTTACTAGAAATCATTATTAAATCGGCTTTGCTAGGAAAAAATAAAATCGATAATCATCAGCAAAGTATTCGTAAATTCAGTATGACAGATGAATATTGTGATCTGGTTTTAGAATTAGATTTAATTGCTGATATTGATGCCGAAAAAAGCCAAGGCAACTATTACGATTTAGAACAGCTATTTGCCAATATTAATCGTCAATATTTCGCTAACAAGATGGCTAAACCTCGCCTAACTTGGAATCAAATCTCAACTAAACGTAAGCTAGGTCATTACGAGCGTACTAAAGACCGAGTTGTGATTAGTCGCACTTTAGATCGGCAAAGTGTTCCCAAGATGGTAGTAGAACTAGTTCTATATCATGAGTTGTTACATAAATATTACGGAGTGCAATTTGTAAACGGTAAGTTTAGGGTGCATACTTCTGAATTTCGCCGTAGTGAACAAGAATATCAACACTATCAAGCAGCAACTAAATGGATTAATAACAATATTTAGTTAAGGACAGACAGAAAGACGCATGAGAAAACTGAGGATAATTGAAAAAAGTTGCTACAAATAAATATTATTAGCGATCGCACTGTAGCTCTTAGACAAGCAGTAAGTTATATTGGCGAACGCGTATCAATTTTGGTCGCGACATAATTACTCAAGTAATTGGGTAATTTGTTATTTACTAGTTTCAAATTCTGTAACGACATATTAGTGTCATTACTTAGTCATAGTTTTGTCATCAAAATTTTCTAAGCTGTGAATATTCATAATTTTGCATAACCTGAAATTGAATAACTAAAGGTGTTTTTAATGTCTCAGTCTATTACCGTGTCTGGCAATCGCTCTTTTCGATTCAAATTTAACTGGCGATCTCTATCCCATTCAATTTTAGGGCTAATTTGCCCTTTTCCCTTTCCTGGTACTGGAGTCATCGCCTTGTTACCTGACAATAAACTCGTCTTGATTCGACGGAGGGATACCCGACTTTGGGCTTTGCCAGGAGGAATGATGAAATGGGGAGAGAGTGTCGAGGAAACAGCAAGTCGTGAATTAACTGAAGAAACTGGTCTAGAGGTAATTAAAGTAAAAGGTTTGGCTGGTGTTTATTCTACACGCGATCGCGATCCCAGATTTCACTCTATCTGTACAGTTGTAGTCGCTAAAGTACGAGGAGAAATAAAGATCAAAGATAAGTTGGAAATCATCGAGGCCAAAGCCTTTGATTTAGATGATCTACCTCCAGCAGAGGAGCTTTCTTTTGATAATGCCCAGCATATACAGAATTATTTAGCAGGCTCAATTATGCTTGGGTAGAAATATCTACTAACTCCTCTGAAGCTACTTCCTTGACTAGTAAGCCTGTAGCATCATGCGAATTTTTTCTGATCTAACTTGTCGCCGATAGTAAATAGTATCAAAAGTGTCGGTATAAGTTTATCAGCAATTTAGGCAATAAATAATATCTAGTCAAGTTTTTATATTCTTTTAATAGTTTTAACCAGACACATCAAAACCAGTTTTTGAACAGAACATAAGATGTTTAAAAATGAGGTTAATTAAAACGATTAATTTAAAATTCTATTGTTCTATTTTTTAGTGAAAAATGGGAACTATTATATAAATAAATATATGACTTACTATCTCAAAGTAAGTAGGAGTATTTTATATGACAACTAATTTTAAAATTATACAACCAGAAGGTATTTTGGATAGTGTTAATACCAATGATCTACGCCGCGAAATTCTAGATCTGATTAATAGTGGGGTCAAAATTGTTTTGGTAAATTTACAGGACATTACCTTTATGAATAGCTCGGGGATGGGAGCCTTGGTTGCTACCCTAAAAGCAGTTAAAGCTGCTGGAGGAGAATTAGCTCTTTGTTCTTTGAGCGATCAAGTACGCATAATTTTTGAACTCTCCAGAATGGATCGTATATTTCAGGTTTATGGCGATCGCCAAGAATTTGAAGCCAAGTATACCGTAAGTGCCAATTAACTCTTACAAAACAATATTTAACAAAGAAAAGTCATCATCTAAGACTTGCTCTTGATGTTGATTTTGAATATGTTGTCGAATGTTTTCTAAACTTAAATTGTCACTATATTGGTATTTTTTTATTAACTTAACTAAATTATCAAATCCCCAAAGCTTGCCGTTAGATTGAGAAACTTCATATACTCCATCACTAAAAATATATAAAGAATCACCAGATGTAATCGAGCAAATACCTTGTTCAAAGTCATATTCTTCCAACATACCTATGGGAATGTTGTCGTTATCTAAATACTGAATAGTTTGACATTCTTGAGAAAAAAAAATACCTGGGGGATGACCAGCAGTAGCATAAACTAATTCTCGGTCGGTTAGGTTAATGACACCGTACCAAATAGTAAAATAGTTGTCTCCTGTTTCATTCATTTGAAAAACGCGATTGAGTTCGGTTAGTACTGTCCAGGGTTCATAAAAATCAGTGTTATATAGGGATTGCGATCGCAAAATATTTAAGACTGAAATTGAAAGTAAAGCAGATTTGACTCCATGTCCTGCCACATCTAATAAATAAACTACCAAATGGTTGGGATCGAGCCAGTAATAATCAAAAATATCTCCCCCTAATTGAGCTGAGGGAGCAAACTGTTGTTCGATTTTAATTTTTTTGGTTAACGGTGGTGGTAAAAGCGATCGCACATAATCTGAGGCTTGATTCAGCTCTGATTGTAATCGCAAATTTTGTTGTAGTAACTTAGCTTCACTTGCCTTCAAAGCTGCTTCGGCTTTAGCGGCTTTGAGGATACGTTTCAGACGCTGACATAGTACTGGAGGATGAATTGGTTTGGTAATGTAATCCGTTGCCCCGACAGCAAATGCCCGATCTACCGATTTTTTATCATTTAATCCGGTGATCATCAAGATCGGAATACTCAATTCATTTTCTTTCATTTGGTGGAGTTGCTGACAGCAACTAAAACCATCCATAACAGGCATCATCGCGTCTAATAAAATCATATCTGGCTGATGTTTTTGCCAAGCAGCTAAACATTCCTGTCCATTCTCTACTTCGATTATTTGATAACCTTCTTTTCGCAAAATAAGACGTAGTAGAATTCGCGTAGATTGATCGTCATCAGCTACTAAAACTAATGGCGATTTTGGGGCAGAATTATGATTCATCTCAAAATAAATAGCAAGAGACTTTAAAGTGTGATTTTATAATTCCCCAAAATTTATTAAATATTATTAAATGTATTTTGTTTGACTTTTCTTTAAATTGAAATTTTGTCGATTTTCAGT
The DNA here is from genome assembly GCF_000332195.1 of Pleurocapsa sp. PCC 7319. Taxonomy (NCBI): domain Bacteria; kingdom Bacillati; phylum Cyanobacteriota; class Cyanophyceae; order Pleurocapsales; family Pleurocapsaceae; genus Pleurocapsa; species Pleurocapsa sp. PCC 7319. The sequence continues at coordinate 1,335,998 of NZ_KB235922.1, read as the reverse complement.
AAAATTGATGTTTTTTTAAATGTCCAAGAATCCTTTATTTATTCAAACTCGAATATGTATTTTTATCTCAAAGGCATAGAGGTAAAAATTAGTAGTCAATAATCACTTGAAATCAAAAAAATTAAGTTAAGATGCGACGGTATAAAAATATATTATCAATTTAAAATTTAATCGATGAAAAGGCTGAATCTAGGTGTAAAGTTCAATGCCTTATTGCTGTTAATTTTGATGATCGGAAGTTTGGTAAGTGGTGTTACTTTGTCTGCTGCCATGCAAAATCGAGCAGAAGAAGAAGTAATAGCTAGAGCAGAAATCCTCACTCAAGCAATGAATTCAGTCAGAAATTACACCAGCAACAATATTAAACCTTTATTATCAGAGCGTTTACAAACTGAACCTGAATTTATTCCTGAAACTGTTCCTGCATATTCAGCGCGAGAAGTATTTGAAAATTTTCGTCAAAGTCCAGAATATCAAGGCTTTTTGTATAAAGAAGCTACTTTAAATCCGACTAATCCTAGAGATCGAGCAGATGAATTTGAAACTGGATTGGTAGAAGAGTTTCGGCAAAATCCTAATTTAAAGGAAAAGACTGGCTATTACGATCGTCATGGTGAAAAATTATTTTATATTGCCCGTCCTTTAGCAATCAAAAATATTAGTTGTTTGCAATGTCATGGAAGACCGCAAGATGCTCCTCAGAGCATGGTTAATACCTATGGTGCTAAAAATGGTTTTGGGTGGAGATTACATGAAATAGTTGCCGCACAAACTATTTATGTACCAGCTAATGAAGTATTTGCCAGAGGTCATCAGTATTGGTTACTGGCGATCGCTATTTTTATAACTATTTTTACTCTAGTTATTTATGCCATTAATTTATTACTCAGACGGGCAGTTATTAAACCTCTTAAGCAATTAACCAAAGTCTCTCAAAAATTGAGAGAGCGGGAGCTTAACTATGGTTCAGAGACATTACTAGAGTCTCAAGCGATCGCCTCAATTGCCAGTCGTTACGATGAACCAGGACAACTAGCTAAGGCTTTTCAACATCTTAACTTGGAAGTAATTGCCCGAGAAGAAAAGCTACAGCAAGCTCAGACTGAAATCAAACAAAGCGAGGCTTATTTTCGTTCCTTAATCGAACAGGCTTCTGACGTAATTTTTATTTTGGATCGTCAGCAAGTCATTATCTATGTAAGCCCTTCTGCTATATCTATTTTAGGCTATCAACCGGAAGCTATCCTCGGTCAAGATATACTGACTTTTATTCTGGAAACAGAGTATATTTCTGTTGCCGAGTTCTTGAATCAAGCGACGCAAAATCCTGGTGTTTCCGCGCCCATAGAATTATCCTTTCGGCATCAAAATAATTCCTGGCTAACTATCGAAGCGATCGCCAATAACCTCTTAAATGATTCTGCGGTAAATGGGATTGTGCTTAATCTACGGAACATTACTGAACGCAAAGAAACAGATGAACGTCTGAGGTTACTAGAATCTGTGGTGGTCAATGCTAATGATGCGATCGTTATTACCGAAGCGGAATCTATAGATGCGCCGGATCATCCGCAAATAATATACGTCAATGAAGCTTTTACCTTTATGACTGGCTATACTCCAGCAGAAGTAATTGGTAAAACGCCTCGTATTCTGCAAGGAGGAAAGACAGATCGCCTGACTCTCTCTCAAATCAAACAATCTCTCACTCGATGGCTACCAATTAAAACGGAAATTATTAACTATGGCAAAGATGGTCGGGAATATTGGGTGGAGCTAAATATAATTCCTATTGCCGATCCAAAAGGGAAATACACCCATTTTGTATCGGTGGAAAGAGATATTACCGAGCGCAAACAAGCTGAACAAGAATTACGCGATCGCGAAGCTTCAATTCGGAATCTCTACGAAGTGACAACGAGAGCCGAACGCAGTTTTTCCCTCAGAGTTGAACAAATTCTGCTCATGGGTTGTCAACAACTAAATTTAGATGTAGGGATTTTGAGCAAGATTGAAAACGATCTCTATCGTATAGTTGCAGTTAAACTAACTGCTGATTCTACTTTAGAAGTCAGTGTGGGAGATATTTTTAGTGTAGAGCAAACTTGTTGTGAGCGTACTATCCAAGCCCAACATCCCATCAGCTTCCAGGGGGATAAGACAGACAATGCCGAACGTCTCAGTTGGCAAGCCCATCCCTGTTATCTTGAAACTAATCCTCCAGCCTATCTAGGCACAAAAGTAATGGTTGGAGGGGAAGTTTATGGCACCCTCAATTTTTCGAGTCTCAAACCTCACCCCGAACCTTTTAAAACCATCCAAATCGAATTAATCGAATTGATGGCACAGTGGATTGGTGGCGAAATCGAGCGCAGAAATTCGCGCTCCAAACTAGCACAGGCTCGCGATGAAGCAGAAGCAGCCAACCAAGCTAAAAGTAAGTTTCTGGCTACTATGAGTCATGAAATTCGTACTCCCATGAATGCGGTGATTGGGATGACAGGCTTATTGCTCAATACTAAATTAAATCCACAGCAAAAAGACTTTGTTCAGACAATCCGCAGTAGTGGAGATGCTTTGCTTACCCTGATTAACGATATTCTCGATTTTTCTAAAATTGAAGCAGGAAAACTGGAATTTGAGGCTCAACCCTTTGCCCTCAATTGCTGTATTGAAGAAGCACTAAATTTGATTGCTCCCAAAGCGGAGTCGAAACAATTGGAACTAGCTTATCTAATTGAACCTGATACCCCTAATAATATTGTGGGAGATATTACTCGACTACGACAGATTTTAGTTAATCTAATTGGCAATGCCGTAAAATTTACCGAAGCAGGAGAAGTAGTAGTATCGGTCAGGAGTCGGAAAATCAAAGAACAATCAGCCCTTGGAGATTCTAGTATTTTCATGAGCCAAGCTTGGGCTAATTCCGCGGATAAATATCAAATTGAATTTGCCGTTAAAGATACCGGGATTGGTATTCCCAGCGATCGCCTAGATCGTTTGTTTAAGTCCTTCAGTCAAGTGGATGCTTCTACCACTCGTCAATATGGTGGAACAGGTTTAGGCTTGGCAATTAGTCAAAAGCTAAGTGAAATGATGGGGGGCAGAATGTGGGTCGAGAGTGAAGTTGGCGTGGGTTCTACTTTTTACTTTACGATCTCGGCTACCGTTGCTCAAGAGTTAGTTAAAGACACATTACCTGAAAATCGTTTAATCGGCAAACAACTGCTAATCGTAGATGATAATGCCACAAATCGCAAAATTTTAACCTTACAAGCTCAATCTTGGGGAATGTCTAGCTGTGCTGTAGAATCTGGGGCAAAAGCTTTAGAATTAATCTCTCAGAGAGTTGAATTTGATTTAGGAATCTTGGATATGCAGATGCCGGTTATGGATGGCTTAAGTTTAGCTAGAGCTATCCGTCAGCAACCAAATTATCAAGATTTACCTCTAGTAATGTTAAGCTCCTTAAGCAAACAAGAAATTATTCAACAAGCTCAAGACGTTAACTTGTCAGCAATTGTCAACAAGCCGATTGCTCAATCCAAACTGTATCAAGTACTAACTCGCGCTGTAAGTGGAAAATTAGTCCGGGTCAAAGCTACTGATACGGCTTTTCTTCAGCCACATTTAGCTGATAGTTTACCCCTCGATATATTATTGGCAGAGGATATAGTAGTTAATCAAAAAGTTGCTTTATTAATTTTGCAGCAAATGGGTTATCGTGCCGATGTTGCCAGTAATGGAGTAGAAGTCCTCGAAGCATTACGCCGTCAGCACTATGATGTAGTACTTATGGATGTACATATGCCCGAAATGGATGGTTTAACTGCTACCGAGCTAATTTGCCGGGAATGGACGGCGGAATCTCGTCCGCGAATTATTGCCATGACTGCCAATGCCATGACAGGCGATCGCGAAAAGTGTCTGGCAATTGGGATGGATGATTATGTTAGCAAACCCATCCGAGTAGAAGAGTTACGAGAAGCCTTAAGTCGGTGTCAGCCTGTCGAACAAATAGTTGGAAAAATAAAAGATAGGGATGATTTACCAAATGCTCCTATGGAAATAGAAAAGATAGAGAAAACAATAGAGTCAGCGGTTGATTTTTCTGTTTTAGAGTCTATCTGTGAAATGGCAGGAGAAGAAGGTAATTTACTAATCGAAGAGATGGTTACTAGCTATCTTACTGATACTGAAGCCCGGTTAAAGGCGATCGCTGAAGCTATTAACCTGGCTGATGCAGAAATCATTGAACAAGCAGCCCACAGTATGAAATCTAGTAGTGCTAATTTGGGTGCAGTCAAGCTAGCGCAACTATGCGAAGAGTTAGAACAACTAGGGCGATCAAGAACAATTGATAATACTCAGCCGATATTATCTAAAGCCCAAACAGAATTTAAACAAGTTCATCAGGATTTGCACTCGTTTCTGACAAAACTGTGAACCAAACTTACAGCTGTTTTCAATTGGATAGACTCCGCTGATAATTAATTAGTTTGTAGCTATCAGCTATCAGTTACTACGCAGGTAGTTAATTAAAGCTGACAGCTTTTTAAGGTGAAAAGCGCAGTAAAAACCAGCATGACTATAGCGGTTTTGATAAACACCGAATAAACTTCAAAAAGAGCAAGAGACAAAGATATTTTTTCTAGCAAACATGAATTTAATTAACGTGAGTTCGACGAGGTGGAAAAAACTTAAATATTTCGCAACTTTCTAATTTCTAAATCTCTAAAGTCCTGATTGTTTCCTTAAGAACAACATAACTCCTAACTTCTAACTCCGAATTCCGAACTCACGTTTAATTACCTTCCGTAATGTCACTAAGCTCAATAAACTGCTGTAACTCTATCAAGCATCAGCCATTTGTTATTTGTCGAATATTTTGGTCTAGCTTGGCGATCGCGATTAGCATTTTTACTATCCCCAAAGCGATCGCGGCACCTGAAAACTTTAATCCCAAATTGCAATCTCTACCCATTACAGAAACACATGGAAAAGACGGACAACAAAGCAATGATGAAGAAAAAATACCAACTGAATCTAGACCCCAAGTTATACCTCAAACAGTACTTCCTACAAAAGCATCACCAACTTTATCTAATGAATCATCGATCAAATCTGGTACAGCAGACATCGAATTAAAAACTAAACCAAATTCAACTAAAAACCCTAGTTCTTCCCAACTCACTGTAGAAAACTTAACCTTAGATTTTCAGCGTGATTTTGATAATTTTGGACAAACAAATCAATTTATTGAAGAATCTATTGCGTTTAATTTATACAATCAATCTTTTGTCTTAAAAACTGGTACTAACTTATTTAAGCAAGACGAAATTGAGACAGTTAATAATATTCCTCTATATTTAGCTTGGGAAACAAAGCTGAAAAATATTGATTTAACTGTAACAGGTGGAGTGGATTTCTTTGATCGTTTAGCTGCTGTACCAACCTTAACCCTAAAAGCCAGTTCACCTCTATTTAGTAGTATCACTGCGGATGGTAAATTAAAATCTTTATTTGTTCTGTCAGGACAAGCTCAATATCAGGCTTATAAATTTAATGCCGAAACCCTAGAAAATGAAATCAATTTTTGGCGTTTTACACCCAGTATCTATTGGCAGATTCGACCTAATTTTAGTCTTTTTAGTTTAGGTCAATACGGCACCTTTAATGATGGTAATCAAGAGTTTCAGTCTTTTAGTCGTTTAGAAAAAAAATTAGGTTCTTTTTCTTTAGCTGCCAATTTATTTACCTGGAGCTTTGAACAAGATTTAGGTGACGTAAGCGGCTATTTCTCTCCCTCAGATTTCCTAGTCTATAATGCAGAATTAGCTTGGCAAGGAACAATGTTTGATGAATTTTTGGATTGCAAGTTATCCGCAGCTTTTGGTCAACAACGGCTAGATAGTGAAACTGATAATGCTTGGACTTACAAAGCCTTGTGTGGAGCGCAGCTTTTGTCCAATCTCAAATTAGACTTAGGCTATACCTATTCTAATGTGCGCGATCGCCAAACTGGGAATAGTAACTACAATAATCAATCGTTTACTGGTCAGCTACAAATTGAACTTTGAACTAGACTTTGAACTGGTCACTCAATATAGTTTATTATCTCAAGAGCAGATCTAATATAGCTGTATTAAATTAGGTTAAAACATTTTCTGTTGCCTGTAGCTTTTGAATCGAAATTTTATGTCCTAACTTAAGGACGTATTGCTATAGTACACATTACAGAGGGCTAAAGCGTAAAATCCAGAAAATGCCAATTATTAATAAATTTATTGAGGTAGAGACTGAAGCAGGGATCAATATCCATAATCTAACTCCTGAAATTGAAGCGATTATAGCCAATACCGCGATCCAAAATGGCCAGGTAATTGTCTTTGTTCGTCATACAACAACTGCTTTAGCTATTAACGAATATGAAGTTAGGTTACTAGAGGATCTAAAAAATCATTTTCACAAGCTAGCACCAGCCACAGCTAAGTATTTACACAATGATTTACATTTAAGAGATGTTCCTCCTGATGAACCGATCAACGCTCATTCTCACCTAATAGCTATGATGCTTAACAATAGTGAAACCATTCCTATTGTTGATGGGAAATTAGCATTGGGAACATGGCAATCGATATTGTTTTTTGAATTAGATGGTCCTCGGCACCGTAATGTCTTAATTCAAATTAATGGTGAATAGTTGATTGCGATAATGATTTTTGAATTAATCAGAACATGATTGATGCTAAGAAAAAACTCACTCTACAATATCAGTAGAATGAGCTACAAAACAAATGAACACTTATTTTTTGGCAATTGTAAAGATTAGTTCTTTTTAGATGTAGATAAAAGATGTATCAGTCAAATCAAAGTCAGTTGTACTTTGAATAATGGCAACCAATTCATCTTGAAAGTAGACTCCAAAACCATCAATTTCAGAGATAGCAGCACCAAGATTATAGTCTTCAGCGACACCACTTAATTGAATACGATCTTCTTCGCTATCGAAGTCAGTAATTAAGGCATAGTCTGCTGAGCCTCCTTTATAGAATGCATCGATATCTCCAAGAATGAAGTAATCTGCACCAGCACCACCAGTTAACACATCGACTGAACCGTTACCTTGATTAGTAGAGCTATTGGCACCGATAAGAATATCATCACCATTACCACCAACTAGAGTATCGTTACCCTCTTTACCTAGTAACAAGTCATTGCCAATTCCCCCATCGAGGAAGTCGTTACCAGCCTCGGCGTAGAGTTCGTCATTTCCGCTATCTCCATGGAGTTCATCGTTACCAGAACCACCGAATAACCAGTCTTTATTATTTCCTCCGTAAAGTTGATTTTGACCATCAATGCCGTAGAGAATATCTTTTCCAGAACCACCGAATAGTTGGTTATTATCGTTGCTACCAAAGAGAGTATCGTTGCCACTACCACCATCGAGTAAATCACTTCCAGTATCAGCAGTTAGTTTATCGTTTCCGCCTTCACCATAGAGAGCATCAGTACCAGATCCACCTTTAAGGATATCGTTGCCACTGCCACCAAAGAGAGTATCGTTACCAGCTTTACCATGAATTTCAACGCTATCATTGCCAGAGTTAGTCAAAATATCATCCTGTGCTGTACCGTAAGCCAGTTCAATCTGACTGGTAGCTAAATCGAGAGTAATTGCTGTATCACCTTCGGCGATCGCGACATCGTAACCTTCTCCTCCATCAACTACGGTATCTTGAGCATCAAATGTCAGAATATCATTGCCAGCATCACCATAAAGTTCATCTATACCCTCTCCACCAATGATATTGTCGTTATGGTCGCCACCAGAGATAGTGTCATTTCCAGTATTACCTTCTAGTAGATCGTGTCCTGCTTCTCCCGTCAGAGAGTCATTTCCGGCACCAGCGATCGCGTAGTCCTCTCCGACACCAGCAATAATCGTATCGTTGCCTGTGCCACCTTCAAAGTAATCATTAGCTGCACCACCAGTCATGGAGTCATTGCCAGCTTCTCCGTACATTGCTACAGAATAATTAGCTGTTGCACTTGCACCATTGGTATGAGTAAAGACATCGTTGCCGGCATTACCTTTGGCTTCGTTAAAGCTATTAATGCCTAAGTCGAGGACAACAGCTTGTTCTGTTTCGGCGATCGCAATATCGTAACCGTCACCACCTTTAACTACAGTGTCTTCACTGTCGAACATGACGACATCATCACCAGAGCCAGCTTCAATTCGATCCGAACCTGCACCACCAGAAATTACATCATCGCCTTCATCCCCAGAAATTTCATCGTTATCGATACCACCTTCAATGTAGTCATTACCTTCTCCGCCAGAAATTTCATCATCACCAGTGTCGCCTTTAAGGACATCCGCACCTAAACCACCATCGATAAGATCGTTACCTGAGCCACCATCGACAGTATCGTTATCTGCACCGCCAAAGAGAGTATCATCTCCCTCATTACCCAAAACCACATCCAGACCTGTATCGCCACTAACCGAATCATTACCAGCACCACCAGCAACTGTATCATTGCCCCAATCACCGTGAACAATATCGTTGCCTGCTCCACCGTCAACCCAGTAGTCATCTCCTTCTCCTGCATTGAGGGTATCGTTATCAGCACCACCCATAAGAACATCATTGTCAGTACCGCCTTCTAGTAAGTCATTGCCATCACCCCCATCAAGGACATCTGCACCCGAATCACCCTGGATAGTGTCTGCCCCAGCATTACCGAATAACCAACTATCGTTATCATTTCCGCCATGAATTTGATCGTCTCCAGTACCACCATCAATAGCATCCATACCATCGCCACCAAGAAGAGTATCGTCATCATCTCCACCGTTAAGATAGTCATGTCCTTTGCCACCGTCGATTAAATCTTGCCCCACATCGCCATAGAGAACATCTTGTCCTGTTTCTCCGTTAACAATATCGTCACCATCGCCACCATGAACATCATCGTCACCATCACCAGCAACGATTAAATCTTGATCTGCACCACCATCAATACGATCAATTCCTTCTCCTCCATAGATAGTGTCTGAACCCTCTTGCCCCAAGATGACATCATCTTCCGCACCGCCATACATTAGATCTTCGCCAGCACCACCGTCCATAACATCATGTCCAGCTTCTCCGTAGAGAGTATCGTTTCCATCTCCTCCAGACATCCAGTAGTCGTCACCGTCACCACCAATTAATTCATCGTTGCCAGCTTCTCCTTCGAGGATATCGTTACCAGTCCCGCCCAGGATTTTGTCATCACCTAGTCCACCTTTAACAGTATCTGCCCCTGCACCACCATCAACTAAATCATTACCATCGCCACCATCGGCGTAGTCTTCTCCATCTCCAGCCTGAAGAGTATCCTCTCCCATATCTCCCATCAATTTATCCTTGCCGATGCCACCATTCAGGAGGTCATTTCCTTCGCCTCCTTCCATGATGTCGTCACCCGCATCACCATTAATGGTGTCATCACCCTCTTGACCTGCTAGCCAGTAATCATCACCATTTCCGCCATCGATCTCATCATCACCAGTACCACCAGCGATCTCATCATCACCAGTACCACCAATCAGAATATCGTTGCCAGCACCGCCACTTATGTAGTCGTGGTCAGTATCTTCGGTTGCGGAGGAACTTTCTTCACTACCAGCAGCACCAGTAGTATCTATTTCCCCTACATATATATAGTTGCCATTTTCATCTTTTTTCCAATTGTTGTCACCATAATCTCCATGTACCCAGTCATTCCCCTCGCCACCAGCTAAAGAGTCATTACCTTCACCACCTTCGATAACATCGTTGCCGCGATCGCCATCGAGCCAAGGATCGTCACTTGCTCCTCCGCCAAGAGTATCATTCCCTTCGTAACCCATTAAAATATCAGATTCTGTAGAGCCAAATAATTGATCTTGGTTATTAGTTCCGTATTTATTCATCTTCTGTAAAATAATATTTTGTAAATTTGTATGTTACGAAGATAAACATTGCAGTCAGCTTTAAGGTCAATAGCAATTTTCCGCAAGAATATATAAGTAAAAATTATCTTTTGCTCAAGTCCTTTATTAGTCTTGATTTCCAAGATTGAGTAGCCAAAATTAAGTTGCCTAAGTTAACTATTGGCAAGCTGTAACTTTTCTCTAACCCCAAGATCGAATATTGCGCCCTCTAAATTAGCTTCTAAAAAATTACTCCCTAAAATGGTTGCTCCTTGAAAATTAGTATCAGTTAAATTAGCACCAATTAAAACAGCTTCAGTCAGGTTAGCTCCCCTTAAATCGGCATTAGTTAAATTTGCTCCACCTAAGTTACACCCTGTTAAATTTGCTTCGGTAAGGATGGCTTGGGTTAAGTCGGCACCAATAAGATTGGTATTAATTAATTCTGCTTGATGTAAATAAGCATCGATTAGATCCACCCCACTAAGATAAGCTCGATTAAGCTTAGTTTGAACCATGGAAACTTCATTTAAGCTAGCTAACATCATCTCAGCAAAACTAAAGTCGGCATTACAAAGAAATGCGCCATTTAACTCAGCGCCAATTAATTCTATGGCTTGGAAATCTCGCTCTCCTGTACTGTATAGTTCTAAAAGCCGATTAGCTTTATTGGCAGTTTGATTATTCGCAGATAAGCTTGCTTCTATATCTCTAAATAAGTGCAATAAATAATTATCTACAACGCTGTATTTATCGGATTTTTCATTAGTAATTAATTGATTTAATTGTTGCTGTCTTTGCTTTAATTCTTTGGTGTTTAATTGAATTTGATTTAGCTGTTGCTCTAGATCTTGTAACCGATCGTCGAGCATTTTATTTAAAGCGACAGTACTATCCTGTAAATTAGCAAACTCCAGTAATTCTTTAATTTGATTGAGAGAGAAACCGAATTTTTGAGCATATTGAATCAATTGTAATCGCTCGACTGTGATGGAAGAATACAATCGATAACCTTTTGCGCTTCTGCAGGGAGATTCAATTAAACCTAGTTTTTCATAATAACGAATGGCTTGAGTAGACAGACCAAACTTTTTAGCTATTTCTCCTATAAGTAAATCGGAGGTCATAAATTATCTTTAATGTAACTAAGTTTAAAACAGCGATCGCAGTAAATCTAAAAATTTATGCTTCTATTCTGCCATAACATTTATGTTGTCTTAATTACATATCTTGCTCGGTAGGATTATTACTTTAACTTGGTTTGATAGCGGCTTTTCTGCGATCAGTAAAATAACGAGCTAAATCTCGATTGAAAATCATAAAACTACCAACAATTATAGTCAGAATAATCATAATCAAACTGCCAACAACCAAAAAAGTAGATAATTTGGAATGTAAGGCAACAATTAAGGCTGTCAGCAGCACAACCACCAAACTAAAGATTGCTATTAAAACCCATTTCGCCCACTTATATCCTTGCATGGCAAAATACATCACGGCAACGGTAACTATAATCCGTCCAATTGCCCATAAATCCTGCGAAACTGCTACCAATACAATATCAAGGATGTTAGGGCGACAAACATTATCAGAAGATTATTTCTTGCTTTGATAGCAGCAGGATTAGAAGCGGACATAGTATTTGAATAAGTATAGATGGCGCATCTTAATCAATACCACAAACTAGCTATCCAAATCGAGACTGGCGATCTCATCACTGTACAATACGACATCAATCAATGTATTCGGCAAACGAACCAAAATATTTTTTTAGTCTGTTTTTAATCTTATCGCGATCGCTATATTATAGATTAATCTTAGATTAAGTCTACATAATACAAGTCAATAATCGCTTGACCAATAACTTTGCGTCATTCTTTGCGCCTCTGCTCGAGGTGAAAATTCTAATTTGATTTAGGTTGCCAAACTGCTGCTTTAATAATTACCCACAGTAGAGATAAATTATAAATTGCCCAAAAGAAATTAATAAAATAAGTCCAGGGATTTTCTAAGTTGCTAGTAACCAACAGATAAATACAATAAATAATACCTAAAATTGTGAGCACAAATACCAATAACTGAGCTGTTACCAAATGTAGATATCTACCTGATTGTCTTTGTTTAGGTGTGACTTGAAACTTGACATCTCTACCACTAAAAATACTCCAGACTGCACGAATCATCAAAGGAAATAGAGCGATCGCATATTGTTCAGAACGCCAAACTTCACTAGCAGGTATACCCCAAGTAGCAACGATAAAAGTAAGTCGATTGAGAATAAAAGCAGGTAAAAAGTGAATTGCAAAGTCAGCACTAAATGAACGTACCGGAATAATTCCCGTAAAGAAATAAATTAAAGGGCAAGCAATAAAAATAACAATAAAAAATCCAGCAAAATAGCTATACATTGTTTGGAAATATTGCAGTCTTTGCCAAAAAGTCAAGCCTGGTTTTGACCAAGGGTTTTCTTTGAGTAATACCTGGATAGTTCCTTGCGCCCAACGTAATCTTTGTTTCAACGTTGAACTCAGATCATCAGGAGCCAGACCGACGGATAATTCTTCATGATGGTAAACAGACTTCCATCCCGCAGCATGAAGACGCATTGCAGTATTCATATCTTCTGTGATGCTATTGCTAGATACACCGCCAACTAAATCAAATTCATCAAGACGATTATTATCTAACTCATATTCATCAGAAAAATTTTGTAAGCCAACACTAACTAGAGCTTCTCGACGTAAAATGGCATTTGTTCCTGTATAGAAAGCTGCTTCCATACCATCTTTGCCCTGTTGAATGGGTCCATAAAATAGATGTGCTTGATGTCCAAAAGGATCGCCTGGGGGTAAGTTATAAAATGCTTGGGGAGTTTGGACAAAGGCGATTTGATTTTGTTGGTATTTACCTGTGTGAAGATTATATTGATAAAAGTAGGGTAAAACTCGATTGAGAAATTCTGGTTTCGGAATATGATCTGCATCTAAGGTGACAATAAACTCTCCTGAAGTTTCCCCTGAAAAAATGGCATGGTTAATATTACCTGCTTTAGCATGATGGGCTTTGCCCTTGGGTTTAGGACGAGCAATATATCGACAACGCGACAATTCACTTAGCTCAAGCTCCTTTTGATAAATAGCTTGTTCTAAAGCTTGCTGTTCTCTGGATAAACAATCTTGAAGTTGTTTGTCTTGGGGATTGAGTAAAGAAAATAATTGTCCTAAACCTTGAATTGGAAGTGGACAGTTAGATTTCGCTGTATTTTCAGTGTATACAGGGGAGTAAGCTTTGATTACCAGTAAACAATTGCGTCCATCGTCTAGTCTAGTGTAGCTAAAATAATCACTTAATTCTTCCATGATTAAGATGCCTCTTCCACTTTCAGCTTCAGGTTCAACCACATCTGGTAATTGGCATTTATAGGATTTTAGGTCGAATTCTACGCCATAGTCCCAGATTTTAAGTACCAATGATTGACTTAAAATAGCTATTTCCAAATCAATTGGAGTATTTTCTGGTAATCCCTGATGGGCATGACCGACAACATTATCAAAAGCTTCTCCCAAAATAGTCTGGAATTCTAACCAGGAGCGAACATCAATCTCATCGGTTTTTAGGGAATTAAACCAATCTAATACTTCTACTAATTCCCCTAAATCAGATTTTGTCTGTAGTTTATATGTCTGTAAATATTCATCGCTGGCAACAATATCAGGAGTGATATTTTTTAGCTGTTGTAAACGATTTACGAGTTGCGATCGCTCTTGCTCAATTCTGGTAGCTTGCTTTTGGAGTAAAGAACTGCGTAAATCTTGCAAACATAGACTTTCACTCATTGCTCTCATATCTGAAGAATTACCATCATCCAGGATATATACCTTGAGTTTATCTACAGGGTAATCAATCGCTAGCGATGCTTTTGCTGTCTCTGCAACCATTTCTGCTGGTTCATTGTAGCAAGTGATAAAAATATCAATAGTTGGATATTCTGCTTCCAGAAATTTGGGGACCAAACAATTAAAAGATCTAATTTTTCTGACCACTGGTTGCCATAAACCAATCAGAAACATTACCCCTCCGAGATAACTATAAATTTCAGCTAGAAGAAGCGGAATTGAAAGCCACAGTGCTGCAAAATTAAGAGAATGAGTAATGCGCCACTGTAAGTACCAAGCGCCAAAAATCAGGTTAATAATAACTAAATAGCGGAATAATAATGTTCTGTCTTTTAAATATGATTGAATATTACCTTGGAAACTGGGTTCATTCATTTTTTAAGTAAATAGGTAATAAGTAATAAGTAATAAGTAATGAGTTGGATAAAGGAGAGCAATTATTATTTACTTGTTAAAGGACATTTTCTTGTTTGATACAAAATACCTTCTAGAATTACGGCGTTAGTGTTAACGTTGAATACTTTGTTTACTCCTAGGGTTTTATTTTCAAAAATACCCGCTGGATAGCCACGATTGTTCACTCCCGTTTTCTCCACAGCTTGTTTTAAAGATTTGGTGTAGTGATTATTCGGAAATAGGGAGTGTGCAGCAAAAGCCGCTTTAGTACTGAGAAATTTTAGTTCTGGAAAAGAATCACCTTCGTTGTTAACTGCATTCCAGCGATCGCCATTAGCATAGACGCTATAGTACAAGAAATGAGGAAAGCGATCTAAGGAATCTTCATTAACAGCAGTTAGAATCCCGGTACTTTGATATCTTTTTTCCTGGGCTTGCAAAAGGTTTTTAACCTGGGATTTATTATCGCTAGACCAACCCATTTCTAATCCCCAGAGCAGATAAGGATCGTTGGTTAAATAATTACCTGCATTAGAATTAGCATAGTTGCGTCGATCTGCTTTTAAAGTAATGCCTTCGACCTCGATATTTTTAGTGGGTGGATTATGAAGGGCATTAATAGCTTCAATTCCCCAAAGTTTTAACCCGTGAGCTGCATATTGTTCATAACCTAGTCTGCCCTCTTGAAAATACTTTATTGTTCCCTGTTGAGTAGGGATACCTCCATATAACCAACCGTCTTGTTCTAATTTACTTAAATCCCAACGACTGACAATCTTGTCAATTTTTGCTGAATATTCTGGGTAATGAATTTTTAAAGTATGCAGTGCGATTAGAAACCTAGCCGTATCTAATGCAGACCAACCGCTTTTACCCTCAGAGTCAGGAGTATTATCTAACTGACGCATTTCACCCGTAGTAGTACTATAGGCTTTGTTGGGTAAACCTGTTGCTGGTAAAGGTAAAGTTTCTAAAGTAGATAGAAGTTTACTTATTTTGCCCTCAAATTCTCCTGGGTCAATAATTTCTAACTGTCTTGCGCTATGAATACCTAAAATGGCACTCCCCTGATCCCATAAAGTTGTCCAAGGATAATTTTCCACAGCGTTAACGAAGCCCGTTTTTTTCTGCCAATTCTGTTCAAAATATTGCCAAGCCTGCTTTGCTGCTGATAAATCAAATTCCTGATTAGGATGAGCTGAACAGTTTCTAGTAGGGAAACTTATGGGTTGATTATTTGGGGGGGAAGTTTTGAGCGACAATTGTTGAGTCTCGTCTTGATTAACTGCTCGGCGCAAGGGAGTATCCATTGCCTTCTTGTTTGAGGAAAGATAGTTGTTGGTTTTCGTATCAGAAAAATCAACTGGATTTAAGTTATCCCAATGGATACCTGATTCATCTTTAGCTAGATAAATTTGGGGCTTGGCATCTAGAGGTAAACCATTTCCAGAAGTCCCTTCAGCGATCGCTTTCCACCAAGGAGAGTTGAGGTCTAGGTTATCTAGTAATAAAGGTTGTCCATTGCGTGACTGATATTGTAAAGATTGCAGAACAATCGCATTAGTACTACTGGTAAAACCCAGTGCTGGCTTACCATTTGTCTCATAAAACCCTTCATAGTAACCTAAAGAAGGATTATATAAATCTACTATCGCTTGTTGTAATTTCTGAGTATATTCATCTTCAGGAAATAATGCCCTGTAGGCAAAAGCTGCTGCCACACTGGTAATACGATGTTTATCTTCTGTCTTGCTATCTGCCGACCAAGTTGACCAAGGTTTCTTATTCCCCATAATTGTGCTGTGAATAATATAGGGTTCTTGTTGAATTAAAACTGTATTGGCAGCAGAAAATAAGCCCTGGTTTCGATAACGTCTAGCTTCCGCTTGCAGCATCGGGTAAACCAGCGATCGCATTTGCGGATCGAAGCCCAGTTCCAAACCATAACGAATAAAAGGATCGGCAACTATATAATTATGTTCGGGCTGTTTTCCTGGACGTTCTCGTTGAGAGAGAATTTTGAAGCCATCTACAGATTCAGTTTGGTATTCTCCGCCTACTGCTGACAGAGCAGCATTAAACCCCCATAGCTGAAAACCACGGGCAGCATATTCTTCATAACCCAATTGATTAACCGAATGTACCCTAGCTAAACGGCGATTATAATTATCTGGCTCGACTACCGCACTATTTAATCTGCCATTTCTAACTACTCTAAGATAAGACCATTCTAAAAGTATGTTATCTATCGCTTCAGTATATTGAGGATAGCAGCTTTTCAAGTTATGTAATGCCAGTAAGATTCTGCCCACATCTAAGCCAGACCATCCCGTTCCTTCTGGAGTTGGGTTATTGCCGTAGTCTACAGGTTCTAAGGAACGAATATCATAACCACGATGAGGTAATTCCCCAGAAAAAAGAGGCAGTCTTTGCAGAGTTGCCAATAGTTGACGGACACGCAAGTCAAACTTATTGAGGGTAATTAATTCTAAAGCAGTCGCCGACTGAAGAGCAGCAAGATAATCGCCAATACCCCAGAGGGTTGTTCCTTTCATATCACTGCGATCGCTCACTAGACCTGTTTCTGGCTGGTAATTTGCTTCAAAATATTTCCAGGCTACTTTGGCATAGCGTTTTTCAGGAATAGTTAGCTGGCGGGTTAAATCTGAACAGCTAGAAGAGCGAATTTCTCCGACAGAAGGAATTGGTGCAATAGTAATAAAGTTAGTTGGTTGAGGTTTTTTTTCAACAGTAGTATTTGTCTCTTCTTCTCCTTGTTTCTCGCTCTCACTATCTTCCTGTTTCCCGATCTCTCCTTCATCCCGATCTGTTTGATTGTGATCCAAAGCTGAATTATCTACTCCAGGAGGTGGAGGAAAACCCTCAACTACTTCATATTTTTCAGGTTCTCCCGTAGAGGCATTGACTAAATCTCCTCCAATTAAAGGCTGATTTCCTCTTGCTTTGTAGTAGAGGATTTCCATAATTAAACCGTTGGTGTTCCCCGTTAGAGCTTTATTAGGTTGATTAGTCTCTTCATATAAACCAGCATAAAAACCTCCTCCATCAGGACTCATCAAGCCTGTGGCTACCTGAAATAGTTGTTGGGCATATTCACTCTCAGGAAAGATATAACGCCAACCTAAAGCAGCTTTAGTGCTAATACTTCTTTTTTCTGGATAAAGCTCATTGGTTTCTGTAATTGTCGCCCAAGCGTTGCCATTGGAAAAGATTGTGTTGTAAAGAAAGTAAGGCGCACCATCAATATTATCTTCAGTCACTGCCGTTAACTGTCCTGTGGCAAGATATCTTCTGCGCTGTACCTCGAATACTCTTTCAGCATATTCCTGTTGCTGACCTAAAAAGCCGAATTCAATCCCATCCAGAATATATGACTCACTGACAACATAATTATTGGCGTTAGTTTCTTGAAATCTGCGGGTATCTACTGGTAGCTGTACGCCATAGATTTCTACCATTTTAAAAGGTTCATAGGATAATGCCTTTGGTACAGCAAAGCCCCATAATTCATAACCTCTGGCTGCATATTCCTCATAGCCCAAACGTCCTTCCTGAACTAGCAAAGTTTGACCATCTTCGAGTACTGTTGCCCCAAACATATAACCATCTTGAATTGATCGCTCTACCGCCCAGCGATCAACAATTGACTGTAACCATTCACTATATTGAGGATTACAAGTTCTTAGTACGTGAAAAGCAGCTAAAATTCTGCCAATATCCAAAGCAGACCAGCCTATACCTCTCTCTACAGGGTTATTACCATAGTCCACCATTTCTCCTGTTGCGGTGTTGTACACTTTATTAGGTAAGCTGTCTTCAAATAAGCGCAGTCCACTGAGACTAGCTAAAAACTTATTCAAACGAAGATCGAAATCTGTCTGGTCAATCAGATTAAGCCAGCGAGCCGCATTCAATGCCATCAGGTAATTTCCCATATCCCAGAGAGTACCGGAGGGATAGCCTCCAAAAGAGTTGGTGAAACCTGTACTTTCTTGATAGTTATTGAGAAAATATTGCCAAGCACTGCGGGCATAAGTCTCTTCTTCAGGAGTCAGAGGACTAACAATATTAGCGCAGCTATTCCCACTTTCTTGTGCCAAAACTAATTTAGGTTGAGAAATCCCAATCAAAGACTGAGATACTAACGTTACTATTACAGATGAGGCAATTAATTTGAAACCCCTTTTTCTTTTCATCCTTCATCCCTCATCCTTTATTTTTTAGAAACTCCTGCCCATACTAATAAAGGCTTACCCACTTGTTTATAAAGTAGAGACTCCAAAATAATGCCGTTATTATTAGCAGTCAAAGCTTCATTTGGTTCTTTTAGAGTTTCGTAGTAGCCGTTATACCAACCGGTTTTTGATTCTAGGTTTTCCACTACAAAATCAAATAGCTGATTGGTATAGGCAGTATCGTAAAGAACGTGCCAACCGATCGCCGCTTTAGCACTTAAAAAGCGTAAATGATTGTAGTTTTCTCCAGTATCCGTAATCGTCGACCAAGGTTTGCCATTCACAAATAAGGTGTTGTAAACAAAACGGGGATCTCGGTCGAGATTGTCTTCTGTAATTGCTGTTAATTGCTTGGTCTTCTGATAACGGGCTTCTTGTGCTTGTAAAATGCGATCGCTATAGGCTTTGGGTAAGGCTTGAAAACCAGTTTCCATCCCATCTAGAAAATAGGGTTCGCTTAGGACATAGTTATTTGCTCCAGAATTTTGAGCATCTCTTAAATCATAGGGAATACCAACATCATAGAGATTGACAAAGGCTGTTTTATCTTCATAATCTAAAGCTTTTTCTACATCTAAACCCCAAAGTTTTAAGCCAAAGGCAGCATAATTTTCGTAACCTAAACGCCCTTCTTGGTTATATTGTTCTTCACCATTACTAATGCTGGTACCATACATATTGCCGTCTTTAGTGAGCCTCTCCACATCCCAAGCTTCCCAGACGGCATCGGCTTGAGTTTTGAACTTCGGGTATTTAGCACCAATAATTTTTAGCCAAATAGCCATTCGCCCTAGATCAATCGCCGACCAGCCTATTTCTGCCTTTTGTTCGATACCACCATAGTCAACAGGAATTAAAGTTTTGGCATTGTAGACTTTATTGGGTAATTCATCGTTATACAAATCAAGTTTTGCTAGAGTCTTTAAGAGCCGACTCATCTTAGTTTCAAATTCTTGAATGTCAATTATGTCTAATTCCTTGGCGGCTATTAAACCAGCGATCGCTGCACTTTGATCCCATAAAGTTACGGACGGAAACTGATCGGCAGAATTTACTAAACCACTAGTTTTATTCCAGTTAGTTTCAAAGTATTTCCAGGCTGTTTGGGCTACCTCCATTTCTGTTGCAGTCAACTTAGTTGCTTTAGCTGGAATGTAGGGAACTTTGGTCGCTTTTAACTCTTTAGCTGTGACTTTAGTTCCTGGTAATTTTAACGATTGGCTATCCTGTAGAGCGTATAAAGCTTCTAATGTTGGTGATTTTTCCACGACAGATTTAGTTGGACTGGATTCAGATATTTCCTCAACATTGTCTTTAGATAAATGATTGGCTAGCCACGTCAAACTAGCGATCGCTAACGTTGCGGTTACGATTCCACCGAGAACTACTAATGTTGAATACTTTTGGGGTGGGGGTTTAAGTTCGGGTTGCATATGAAATATTTCTACCTGCCAAAACAACTAAAAGCGATTGAGCCAAGCTCACCGCCAGAGGCGATTACCCGCCGGGTACGCTTCGCAATCGCTTATAGAGTTCCCCAAACTTAGAAGATAGCTAACAATTTAGCTTGAATTTAATATTAATCGCGTCCTATTTTACTAATGCCCAATTGCCAAGCAGGAGAATTGGGTCGCAGTTGAAAGTTATCTTCTTGAGGAGCAATAAATAATGGATCGGTAATTACAGAATGGCGATCGCTTTGTTGCCATCGTTTCCAAGCTAAACCACCGAGCAAAAAATTAGGTTGATCGACTTTCCAGTAAATGTTGTGGTTAAAAATCGCATGAGACTGAGAATTTCTGCCTAAACCAGAAATGAACTTTCCCTTTTGCCAATAGAAAATGTTATTTTCCAAGTGGAAGCTAATAAAATTTCCTTCTCGGGCAAATTTTAAGTCTTTAAATGAGCGATGGAGTTGGGCTTGATCACCCAGAGCAAAAATATTATGACGAATTAGATTTTCTTTGCCGTAATGTTGAGCGAAACCACCGTGACTTGTTCTGAATACAAGATTATGTTCAGCAGTGATGTAAGAACTACCCTCGTCAAGATAAATTCCCCAACCACCATAACGTAGAGCAGTGATATCGTGAATTTTATTATGACGGATGACTGTACCCTTTTGAGAGCCTAAAGTATAAATACCGCCCATATCGCTGATAATTGGACCATCTCCATTACTTAACTTACCTATGTGGTGAATATGATTATGCTCAATTAGGTTTTGATACGCTTGAGTTGGTTCAAAACCCCATGTACCCATCACCGAAATAGCAGTGTAATAGTAGTTGTGAATATTATTGCGAGCAATTAAATTATGATGGCTTTTTACCACCACAATTGCAGCAGCACTGTGAAAAAATTTTCCCCCATTAAAGAAGTGATTACCCACAACTTGGTTATAACTTGTTCTCTCAGAGATATTGGAGCCAGTTTTTTTAGTTAGTTTTCGTCCAATTTTAATCCCACCACCACCTAAGTCGGAAAATAAACAATAAGAAATTCGATTATATTGGCAATAATCGGCTAGTTCCAATGCATAATTCCCCAGATGAGCAAAAGTACAATAACTCCATGTACAATTTTTCAGCGCGATCGCATTTATTACTCCTGGTACTCCCCAAGCATTTTGAGAGTAACCAGATGCATTTTGAGGTAGATGCCAATCGGTATGAGAGAAAGTGATATTTTTAAACTTTAAATGTTGAACATATCTATTTTTCTGGATATTGCCTCGAAATACCAATAAAGTACTAAGAACAGGAGCAATAAATTCTGTGGTGCTAATGTCTTCTTCAGGAAATGGCAGATAATATACTTTACCTTGCTGACGGTCTAGATACCATTCTCCAGGGGTATTCAACCAGTCTAAAGAATTTTCTAAATAATATAAATCTCCAGGAGCTAGTTTAAAAACACTAGATTTACCAAAGTAAATTTGTCGCTGAACAGGGTCAATCTTCGTAATAGGAAGGCGAGATTCCACCCAACGGTTCATAACTACAAGTTCTGCACCTTCAAAAGTACTGACATTAGTACTAGGTAAATCTCCTTCATAGTATTGCAGACTATCATGCCCCTCATGCCAGGCTTGATCTTTGCTGGTGTCTAGTGCCTCAACTTGTAGATATCCTTGACTAGGATAACGCGATCGCGATCGCCTGTTCCCATTAACCCAGAGATGTTGAAATTGCCAATCATTCGACGAATCTTGAGGCAAATCTACAGTCCACATTTCTAGATTGTTAACTATTTCTTTACGCCAACCCGTAATTAATTTTCCCCCACTAATGATTGCCCTTTCTTGCGGATATGATTGATAAGTAATTGGTTGATTAATACTTCCCGAGTCTTTTGGTTTAAATAAAACTGGCTGAGATAAAAAATATGTACCGCTTCGCAATAAAATTTTGATGGGGCGATCAATGTAAGATTGATTAGATTTTAAATTTCTAACTGCTATTTTTGCTCCTTCTAAAGTTGCCAAGGGTCCATCACTATTTTCTGGATTAACGACCTCTAGTCTTCCTGACCATGCATCATTGCCATTGGGAGCAACAAAGAAAATAATTGGCTCAACGTCAGAAAATAATGGGGCGGCAGAGGCTGACTTGTAGGAGATACCAGTAACTAGCTTTTTTGTAATAGCAATGAACCAGCCTAGTAGAATCTGTAGCAAAAAAACTCGACGCAACATATTGATAAGCTGGGTACAAATAAATCTTAATTGATTGGAGATTAGGCAATTAGAGCCTGATTAGTTACTATTATAAAACTCCAAAAAGAAGAATTAATTTAGACAGAATCAAAAAAGTAAACAATATAGTCATATAGAGACATACTTAAAGGTTGTTTGTCGAAAAAAGACCATCCCACAGTTCTGCTCATATTTGCATTTAGATTAATAAAAATGAGGGTATTCAATGCTGCCATCAAAAAGGTGATAATTGAAACTAGATAAAAGTTTTTGATTTTATTGGTTTTACCTAGTGCTTGATCGTCTAAGCCAATACAGAAAAACAAGCCAAAAAAGCCTAAGAATAAATAAGCAATTCTTTGATTAAATCCTGTAGCTAAAATAAACAATATTTGTAGTAATGATATAATATAAAAAGCGATCATAGATAGTATTTTCAGGCTAATCTTTTTATAGCTTCTAATAAAAGAAAAGACACTTAAAGAGCAAATAGCAGCAGCTAAATTTTTAGTAATACTAAACACTTCAATATCTCTTTGGTCATTGTTTTCTATCCTACCCTGAATAGAGCTACTAACTTGTTCTTGAGGGAGATATTCAATCAAATTGTTAGTCAGCCTATATATTGCTTTGGGATTTTGATAAATTTGCCATGCGCTATAAATTATTAAAAAGATAGTGACAGCCAGACAAAAATAAAGAATTGTTTTATCTCTTTTTTGCCACTTAATACGTTGAAAAACCTGACCAATAGCTGCACCAACCTTGATAAAAATACATGTCAAGATATAAATAGCACTAGTGGTATGAGAAAAAATAGCCAAAAGACTAAATATAATAAACGAAATTATACTAGATTCCAAACTTACAATTGCTGCTAAAACAAAGATTAGAGCAAAAAACTGACGCATATAAAAAACTTGAGAATAATAAAAGTAACTTGAGAATAAAATGATTAGTAAGCTCGGAAAATATTTTGGTGAAAGTTTTTTACTAATATAAAAAATAATTAGTGCATTATTAAAAAGGGCAAAAGAAAATAGACACCAAAAAGTTGAACCATTACTTAAGTAGTGAATTACAGCAAAAAATACAAATAAAACAAACTCAAATCGTTGTTCAGCAATCCCATTTTCAAAAGGAGTTTGTCGGTCTAAACTATTGTAAATATTTAAATAAACTTTAGTATCAGCAAAGACATCAAAAGAAGACAGATAAGTTGCCAATGTAAGTACAACTAAAACTAAGATAAAACTATTTAAAGACCAAAATTTGTCAAGTTTTTTATTAGCTTGTAATAAATCTAATTGAACGACTAATAGTAAAGGAAAAATTCCTATGATTGGACAAATTACCCAAATAGCAAAACTAAAAAAGAGTAATGGTAATTTTAACTCAGTTACATTCTGAATATTTTTAAGCTTATTAAAAGTTTGATCGAGCATATAATATCAAGTTCGGTTGAATACTTAAATTAGGAATGGGGTCAAGTAATAAGTAATAAGTAACAAGTAATAAGTTTTTCAGGTCTGCAATAAGCCTGTTTATTTCAATTAATTATCCGTACTTAATATAATATATTTTTATTAATATTCTTTTTTAGTACTAAAGCTACATGCATTATCGAATTATATTTAGATTAATTGACAAGTCTGTCTTTATGGATAGGGATCAAGAGTTTTTTGATCTGCCTAATGATAACCAATAGTAGTTGGTTTAAAAAGGTTTTTGATTTGTTGTTGATATTTACGAGGAATTACCAACTTAATCAGTAGCGCTAAGCTAGAGGAGAGGGAAACGACATCATTCTGCCATGCCCTAAAGATCAAACTAGCTACTGTGGATTTTTGTTCTGATTCTAGAATCATTTTTGGCACTATTTCTTTGAGTAAAAATCCTTGATAAGCGCGCTCAGATATCTGCTCACGATATTGTTCAATCCAATTGAGAGAAATTTGATAATTAGCTTTTTTGGAAATGCGATCGCTTCTCGCCTCATTATGCCAAATGGCTAGAATTTGAGGCACAAAAATAAATTTTGCCCCCTGTTTTTCTAACCTAATTACAAAATCTAAATCTTGATGCTTAGCTAATCCAGGCTTAAACATGGTTACTACTGCTAAAGTACGAGAAATTAACAGAGTACTAGTTAATACTTCTCCTCTAAATAGCCAAAAATAGTCAGGAACAGTTTCGTTTTCTTGTTTAGCTCGGGCAGGAAAAACTGAGGTTTTATAGAAAACTCGGGGGCTGATTTGAAATCTACCATAGCAAACTAAATTCTCCTGGTTTTCTTGCTGGGAAACAGCAGCTAATTGTAGTTTAAGTTTATCTGGTAGCCAAACATCATCAGAGTCGAGAAAGGCGATATATTTTCCCTGAGCATTTTTGATGCCAGTATTTCTGGCTTCTGAGCCACCCAGATTAGTTTGATGACGAATATACTTGATGCGGGAGTCCTTTATTGATTGAACAACACTAGCGATATTATCTTCAGAAGCATCATCGACAATAATAATTTCCAGGTGCTGATAGGTTTGCTTGGTTACTGAGGCGATCGCTCTAGGGATTAAATCAGCTCGATTGTAAGTCGGGATAATGACGCTAATTAGCAGCCTTTTATCTATTTCACTCATTAGAAATTTGCCGAATAATTGGTGAAATTATAAATAAACATCCGCCAACATATCATGTATTCTGGTTATAAACTTGATAATTCACTTAACTATTAGCAGTCGTTGGCATCAATCGCTGTAAATTTTGTACTAAGCGATCGTTTAGAACTTCGATATTATAATCACTCTTGACTTTGTTACGACCAGCTAGCCCCATTTTTTGTCTTAATTCTGGATTAATAATTAATTGCTCTATTTTATGAGCTAAATTGTCAACGTCTTTCTCTGCCAATAAATACCCCGACACGCCATCTTCAATTAATTCGGGGATGCCACTATGATAAGTACTAATAACTGGTAAACCCTTTGCCATCGATTCCATCAAGGAAACAGGAATTCCCTCGCAATCACCGTCGCTTCCAGTCACACTGGGAGCTATTACTATATCTGACTCTTCAATAATGCGAGAGACTTCCTGTTGCTTTCTCCAGCCTAATAATTCAACATGGTTGCTCAAATTTAATTGCTCAATTAACTGTTGTAAGTTTTCTCTAAGAACACCATCCCCAATAATTTGATATTTCAACTGAGGATGACGCTCAATCAATTTAGCTACGGCTTGAATACTATATTGCAAACCTTTTTTTTCGACTAAACGAGCGATACTAACTAGATGAATTGAAGCACTATTTAATTGCTTAGCTATATAATTAAACTTTTGGCAATCAACTCCCATATGATGTACGATCACTTTTTTTGGATTACATCCCAAAGAAATTAATTTCTGCTGCCAATGTTGACTAATTGGTTGCAGTAAATCTACCTGTTTAAAGAGATAGTCATAAATATCATATCCATACATTTTGAGATAAAGAGAAATATCATAACCATGAAAAATGACCACTATTTTGCCGTTAGTTAGTCCTAAATCTTTTAATAAAGTTGCTTTGAGACCATTACGTCCATAGTGACAAAGAAGAATATCGTAGGGAGTCTTATTTAACCAGGGAATAACTAAATAAATAGTATTTAAAAAATTTGCTTGTTCTCCATAGTGAGAGCGATTACACTTAGTGAAATTTAAGACTTGAAGTAAAATTTTGGGAGCTTTAAAAAAAATCAGACTAAATAGTAAAACTGCCTTAATAACACGCACTATAAAATTAGTGGGTATTGCTGCATTGTAAGTCCGTTCTAAAAGATTATATTGTTGTATTTCTGGGTGAGTAGTAGTAGTGTTACCAAGGCGATCACAATAAATATCTACTTCATGACCGCGATCGATTAATCCTGTAATCTGATTTAAAATAAAAGTCTCTGATAAGCTGGGAAATTGATCGACAATAAAAGCAATTCGCATTTCTTAATTTGAAAAAATTGAATTATTTACCTATGCTTATTTTTTTGATTGATTGACGCGATCAATATATTTTCTTTTTAAAAAAGGCAATAGCAATCTTGATTTATAAGACTTTATTTTACCTTTGATTTTTTCTAATATACCTGGTTCTGAAACTGGAATACAGGGTCGTTGTTTACTAAATACACAATGGATATATTGATTCTTCTTCCAGACATCAATATAAGCAAAATACTCTAAATTGAATCCGTATTTGAGAGCAAACTGCATTAAATGACTTACTTCTATTACTTCATCAATGATTTGCAATTCTCCTGGGTTATGTTCCCGCAAATAAGTTTGAAATTCTCGGCTAGGATAAGTCAAAATCAGTTTAGCTTGTTCACTGGTGATTTGAGCTAAATTATTAAATAATCCATCGTAACTATTAGGTGGTAAATGTTCAATTACGTCTACTATGGTTACTAAATCAATTGGGGTAGTTAGTTTTTTACGAATTGCATCAAAGTTTTCTATTACATTGACGTTAAAAAACTCGATTTTATCTGACTCAATAGTTTGGCGAGCATAATTAATATTGTTTTCACTTAAATCACAAGCTAAAATTCGTCCTTGTTTTAGTTGAGTAGCTATTTGTTCTGGAACGATGCCAATGCCACAACCGATATCAAGAATATTGCTGTCTGGACTTAAATAGCTAGAAATTAGCTCTACAGCTTTATCAATACGTGGATTACCATACAGCTTATATTGCACCATTCTGGTGTCTGTAAAGTTGTCATAAAACTGTTTAACTTCAGTTGAATTATTCATGATTATTATAATGAAGTCAATATTTTGAATTATATTTCTGTATTTTGCTTGATTTTCAAAATAGCCACATATCCTAGAGCAATTCTAGACGACAAATTAGCCCGCTCAATTATGTTCACTATTTGTTTTTGGTTTAAAACTATAAAGGAAATTTGTTGAAATAAACGTAATTGCATATTTCCTAGTTTGCTAATTGGCGATCCGATGTATCTAGGCAAAGATTTACGAATGACTTCAATTAAAGCTTGAATTATTTTTGAGGAAACATCTATTAATACTCCAAAGCCACAACCATAATGTTTGAGGCTTACTATCTCTAATCCTGCTTTTTCGGCAAGATGTTCAAGGCTATAGGGGGTGTAGCGATAATAGTCATAAGGCTCTTCGTGAAGATTATAGATAAACGGTACACTCAATAATAAGTAGCCATCTGACTTTAAAATTCTGCTAATTTCTTTAAGCAATATTAGAGGTTCGCAGATATGTTCTAATACAGAAGTTGAAAAAACAAAATCTACTGAATTATCCTCCAGGGGAACGCTTTCATTCAAGTTAGCAAAGACATCAACATATTTAGCATCATTTTTGCTTTGCTTACTTTGTGGCCAGTCGATACAGGTTACTCGATCTACTCGATCTTTATACCATTGATAATAAGGTGCATTGCCACATCCTAAATCAATTAAATGTCCTTTTAGGTAGGATTTGAATGAATTAATAACGCGAAAATCTTCCAAAGTCATAAATAAACTTCCCGAAGATACTCCTAACTCATTAACATAAAATTTATCACCGCGATTTTCAATTTTAGTTGGTTTCCAATTAGTGGCATTTTTCATATCAATTTTCTGGCAATTAATTCATTATTTTTATCCGTATTTTTGAGAATTTTTAGAGTAAGTTCTTTATAATTATGAGAATATTTGGTTCGATCTCAATATTTTCCAATATCCATTGAAGGTAGATATAAATCCGATGAAAGATTAGCAAAAAGTTTTTGGCAGAAATTGTAGTTCCCAGTTTTACCTCTGTCTCAAAACTTTGGATAATTGTACCATCTCCCATAGAGTCTTTCTGCCGTTGGGAAGCAGAATCCAGATGAGCAAATATAACAAGGTATAGAACCCTAAATCAATTAAGACAATCATCAAAGTATTAATCTCTATAGGTAACACTAATTTAATGTAGCTTAGTATAATTGCGGCTCCTATCGAGGCTAGAGTGGGCATCGAGAGAGTAGATATTAATTTAGTTAATTTTAAAGGAGTTTGAGCGAAACAGTAGGTAAATCCGGCTAACAGAAAAAATGGGCGGGATAAACCAAAAACTGCTGCCACACCAATTGCCCCCCAACGAACGCCAATAAAGAACAAGACTGCATTCAGCATCGACGAAACTATTCCCCAACGAAACTGACGACCGACGTTGCCCAGAGATTGATAAGCCCAACCCATACCCACTCCAATAGTGGCATTAAAAGCTGCGGGCATTAATAATTTAAAGATAGGAACAGTTTCTAACCACTGCTCTCCCAAAAGCAACAAAATAACATCATTCGCTGAAGCGAACAAAAATCCAATTATGGGCATTCCCAAAGTGCTAATTGATAGCATTGCCTGATAGTAAAACCTGCAATACTTCTCTGGTTGAGACTGTAAACTAGCAAGAGTTGGTAATGCAACACTACTAATTGGATTATTAATTTGCTGAATTGGTAATAGCACCAGCTTATAGGCCTGAGCGTAGAGTCCTAACTCTTGGGAACCCCAACGTCGACCAATCAAAACATTGTCAAGATTACGGGAAAAATAATTTACTAAGTTAAAACCAGTTAAATTACCACCAAAAGCTAGCATTTTAAGCACTCCAGAATTACGACTGGGTAATCCAGGTCGCCAACCGCAAGCAAGCCAAACTCCAATGGCATTACTAATAGCGATCGCTATTAGCATTAACACTAGCGCCCAATATCTTAAGCCAGAATAAGCAGCGATAATCGCCGTAAATACCCCCAAAGTCATCGAGACCACTTCAATTTTTGCCAAGCTAGTAAATTGCATTTGCCTTCTCAGCAGGGCTTGGTGTTGTACTGTTAAACCACCAAATATAAAATTGATTGCCAAACCCAGGGTAATTTTCTTCAGGCGGGGTTCATGATAAAAGTTGGCGATCGCTGGTGCTAGTAAAGCAACAATTAGAGCTACTAAACAGCTAACCCCCAAATTAATCCAAAACAGAGTACTAACTTGCTTGTGATTTATTTCAGCTCTTTGAATGGTAGCTGCTGATAAGCCTAAATCCTTAAAATATTCAACAAAGCCCACGACTACAGTTGCCATACCAATTAGCCCATAATCTTCAGGAACAAGCAGACGAGCTAGCACTGCTGTCGAGCCGAATTTCAAGATAAATTTGCTTGCTTGGGCTGTGATAGTAACTACGCCACCACGAACAGAACGTTGTTTTAAATTTGATTTTAAGTGGTTGGTATTAAAATAATCGTAATACTTAGCTTCTGAGGTTTGGTTTTTCTGCGTTGACACAAATTAGCCCTAATTAAACTTGTTTATAAACTATTATTTACCCAGCAACACTTTTTACCTTTTTGGCAATAACTATAACTGTTTGAGGACGTTGAGCTTTAGGTGCTAGTTTTCCAATTTTATAGCGTAGCAGATAATTGAAATAATGATACCCAAAATTATAAATATTTTTGATATTTTTTTTGATTGAAGATTTTATATTAGATGATTTGAAGTTAGAAATAGATGTTTTATTGGTCTCATAAGGCTCACTAGTAGACTTTCCTGGTTTAGAACTAATATCTGGCGATTTGATCAATATTTTTTTGATTGACTGCTTAATATTAGATAAAACTTTCATTGTGAGTAGCTGAGGTAACATTGAATACCGATGTATCTTTATTAATTGAAAACCTGTTTTCTCAAGCAGTTCAGCTAAATTATCAACGCTAAAAAAGAAAAGATGATCTGGATACTGAAAACTGGGAATGTACTGATAATATTTCTGGTCTACCTCAGCAAAATTCCCTGTTTCAAAGATCAAAAAAGATTCATCGTTCATCGTCTCATTCATTTTTTGGAAATCTGCGATCGGGTCAAAAAAATGGCTGATTACATCACAATGATAAATAACGTCAAATTTTTGTCCATTAAAGATTGATGTGCTTAATGGAGATTGTTCACAAGGGATTTGGAGTTGATTTCTCATGAAGTTGGCTTGAACAGGATTAAACTCCAGTCCATACGGTTCAAAACCAATTTTACGCGCTTCATCCAAAAAGTAACCCGCTCCAGCACCAATTTCCAAAAGCGAACCACTGTTAACAACTGAACGGATAATGTTTAAATTATGCTTAGCATATAATCTTTTGGCAAAATCAGCAGAGATATGAGATTGGGCAGAAATATGCGCTTCGTCATGACCATATAAATCAACTATTTCCTCAAAAGAAGGTCGGGGTGATATGTATATTAGTCCACATTGAGAACACTGTTTACCCTCATATCCATTTTCCTCAATCACAACGCGATCGCTTTCAATATTGCAAAATATACATTTGATCTCGTTCATGCTCACTTCTTTCCCGTTTCATAATTCAGTTAACTATTAATTTAATCGCACTTGTAGATTTGCAGCCTAGCAAGATACTTTTGTTGTCTGGTTATTTTGCCGGACATTTGGAACTAGTTTACTTGCGCTTGTTACTTTACCTCACCTATTTAATTGTCGCTATAGGAATCAGAATTAAATAGCCAAGAACTTGATTGATTTAAACCTTACTTATATTAAGTTCTTCAACAACATCTTTCGAGATATCGTAAATATTGGTATGGTCGCTCTCTAAGTGGGGATGTTCCCGATTTAGATATAATTATTGCCCAGGCAGTTAAAGGATGTCAGCCTCAATGAAAAAGTTACTGAAACCCGTTTACTTGAAGTTAGGTAAAGTATTACCTTCACTATATTTCACCAACATATACCGAAAAGCTGCGAAAAATATACATTCTGTTGGCAAGCCAAGAAACGAGCTTTTTAATGAATTCATCACAAGCTGCCAAGACAAGAAATGCTTACAAATTGGTGTCAAAGACAGCATTGGAGACAAGTTTGGCACCAACTGGGTCAGTGTTGACAAATACGATCAGCGAGATTTTATTGATTACCATTATGATATTCATGATTTGAAATTTGAGGACGAAAGTTTTGATGCTGTTGTTTGCTGGTCCATTTTAGAACACGTCCCTTATCCACAAAAGGCAATTAGAGAATTGCATAGAGTACTCAAACCCGATGGAAAAATTTGGGTACAGTTGCCCTTCTTATATCCTTTCCATGAAGCACCTAAAGATTATTGGCGTGTTTCGCCTGATGGTTTGAGAGTTTGGCTAGAAGATTTTCATGAAATCGCCTGTGGCTGTGAATTCTGGGCAAGGACTCCACTGATTGCAGCTACATATTTTTACGGTACAAAGTGAGTCTGATTTACTCGTAAACAACCTTATTCCTAGGGCAACTAGGAATTTTCTGGTTTTAAGGGTTGATATATAATATTAATGCTCGAAAATACAGTATAATTACGCAGTACTTATGTATTTAATATATTCTATTTAAGAATTAACACAGATACCAAATTTTTCTGATATTCATGCTTTATTTCAGCATTCAAGCTGTTAATAAATTTATATTGGCGAGGTTTTAGAAATGTCATTTCCACCAGAAGTTTATCTGATTGGTGCTCAGAAAGCTGGGACTACAACTTTGGCATCTATATTATCTCAGCATCAACAGATATGTGTTGCCAAAAATAAAGAACCACATTATTTCACCCATTATTTTTCAGGTGACTCTGCTAAGGACTTAGCTTGGTATCAGGAGCAATTTTCTAACTACGAAAATAATGTTTGCATTGATGCCTCAACCAGTTATTCTTTCGGACAGTTAAGCGTCAATAACTCCCAATATAATAATCAAAAATTTCGCAATGTTCCTCAGAGAATTTACTCTATAAATCCCAACGCTAAATTTATTTATCTTGTAAGAGATCCTGTAGATAGAACTTATTCAAGCTATTTGCATAACCTTAATACAGGAAGAGAACATCAAAGTTTTGGGGAAGCGATTAGAAATGACTATTTCTATCTTGATATCAGCAATTACTATGGTCAGTTAACTTTATGGTTAGAATACTTTCCGCTTAAATCGTTTTTGTTTCTTTTATTCGAGGATCTGAAACATAATCCCGAACAAGTAGCCAAACAATGCTTTGAATTTTTAGAGATTGACTCTGAAAATATTCAAGTTAATCTGCAACAGCATGAAAACCGGACCAGAAGTATCAATTTTGTCGGTCGTAGATTCAACAAAATATTTACTGAATTAGATTATTCTGGATTGGGTTTTCTGGCTCCATATCTTGTAAGAAGACTTGTGCACAAACTTACTATAAATCTAGGTCAAAAAGTTCCCCAAATGGCAGATGACGAACGTACTTTTCTCTGTGAATATTTTGCTGAGAAAAATCACAATTTGGCGAATTTAACTGGACTTTCTCTTGAGCAGTGGCAATCATAAGTAGGTGGGTGAAATTAAATATAAAACAGTTTTTGCCGGGGTTAGGGGTTAGGGGATGGGTGATAGGGAAAAGATTAATTACCTGGGTTGTATAAATTATTATGCCTACCTACTTGAGCAAAAACTAGTATTTCTACTGAAAAAAATAATTCGACTTATCAAAAATAAGTAATTTTTCGGTAGGCTTATTTTTGAGATGAAAATACTTTTTTTGTAAAGCAACTTGAGTTACTTTACATCAATGAATCTCAAAAATAAGGCGCGAGAACTCAAAAAAAAGGTTATATCTGAGATCTTTAAACTACAAAATTTCAACAAAGAACAATTTACTTGTCCAGTATGCAATTATACTGGCGCGTTTAAAGACGTTCATCCCCCTACTAGTACCCGCAAACACTCTCAATGTCCTAGATGTGGTGCTTTAGAAAGACATCGCCTTCAATATTTAGTAGTTAATCAGTTATTGAAAAATAAAGAAACTGCTAATTTGGCGATGCTGCATTTTGCCCCAGAAGCTTTTTTTCAGGAATATTTTGCTCCTAGATTTGGCAAATATGAAACGGCAGATTTGCATATGACTAATGTAAATCATCAAGTTGATTTACAAAACCTTCCTTTTGCCAACCAAAGCTACGATTTTATCTTTGCCTCTCATGTTTTAGAACACATTTCCAATGACATCCAGGCAATCTCGGAAATTCGTCGGATCTTGAAGCCTAATGGTATTGCCATACTGCCAGTACCATTGGTTGCAGAAACTACAATTGAATATCCTGAACCAAATCCCTACGAAGAGTATCATGTTCGCGCGCCTGGCTTAGACTATTTTGAGCGTTTAAAGCCTTATTTCAGTAAAGTTGAGCAAATTAATTCTGATTCATTGCCCAGCAAGTACCAATTATACGTCTATGAGGATCGTAGTCATTGGCCTACTAAAGAATGCCCTTTAAGACCCAAAATGCTTGGAAAAAAGTATCTCGATATTGTTCCTGTTTGCTATGTCTAGATTCTTTAAGGATTAGATTTGGCTCTATGGAGTTGTTGCTTTTGGTTCTCAATTCTCGATCAATCAACATAGTACTACATCCCACATAGATAGAGTACTCTTTTTAGAAATATAGATATCATAGGTTCATGGAGAAAAGAGAAAATCCTGATCAAGGATATTCTAAAAAATGCTACTGTGGTAAGATTATCGGATTTGGAACCTTGGATACATCTTAATCCATGGTCTGAATATTGTACCTGTTTGCTATATCTAAATTTCTTTAGCTATTAGCTTTTGCCACAATTTGTTCTTGTTTTTGAGATCTAATTTCCAGATAAACTAACAAAGCATTAATATCCGCTGGATTAACTCCACCAATACGAGTAGCCTGACCAACAGTTAACGGTTTGACCTGATTGAGTTTTTCCCTTGCTTCCATCCGCAGGGTTTCCACCGTGAGGTAGTCTAAATCCTGCGGTAATTTGCGCTGAGTATGCCGACTAATTTGTTCAATCTGGGTTTGTTGACGTTTGATATAACCCGAATATTTAATGTCGATTTCTGCTCCTTCTGCTTCGGCGATAGTTAGTTCAGGAGTAGCTAAATCGTGATTTTTGAGATTTGCATAATGGAATCCAGGACGGCGAAGTAAATCAGCTAGGGTAATTGAGCCTTTGATTCTTTGCTGAGTTTCGGCGGCGATCGCAATTCCTACAGGATCTCGTTCTTTAATCCGCGTCTCATAGAGTCTTTCTTTTTCGGCAGTAATTTTCTCCTGTTTAGCAGTATAAAGTTGCCATCTGCGGTCATCAATCAAACCGATTTCTCTACCCAGAGGAGTCAAACGGCGATCGGCATTATCAGAGCGCAAAATAAGTCTATATTCTGAGCGACTGGTCAACATTCGATAGGGTTCCCGCAAATCTTTAGTACAGAGATCATCAATTAGTGTACCGATGTAACTTTGTTCCCGAGAGAAAATCACTTCTGATTCCCCTCTAACAAACCGCACTGCATTAATCCCGGCAACTAAGCCTTGAGCTGCTGCTTCTTCGTAGCCAGTAGTACCGTTAATTTGCCCTGCACTAAATAGCCCTTCAACTTTTTTGGTCATTAGGGTCGGGTAACACTGAGTAGCCGGTAAAAAGTCATACTCCACCGCATAGGCAGGACGAAGCATGACACAGTTTTCTAGTCCTGGCAGAGTTTTGAGCATTGCCAATTGCAATTTTTCCGGTAATCCTGTGGAAAAACCTTGGATATAGAGTTCAGGGATCTCCCTACCTTCTGGTTCGATAAAGATCTGATGACTCTCTTTATCCGCAAAGCGCACAAT
Organism: Pleurocapsa sp. PCC 7319; assembly: GCF_000332195.1. NCBI lineage: Bacteria > Bacillati > Cyanobacteriota > Cyanophyceae > Pleurocapsales > Pleurocapsaceae > Pleurocapsa > Pleurocapsa sp. PCC 7319. The sequence continues at coordinate 1,301,073 of NZ_KB235922.1, read as the reverse complement.
TTTATCTTCAATACTGGGACAGTAGCGAGGTCCTTTGGCTTCTACCCAACCTCCATAAACAGGAGACAGATGTAGATTATCCCGAATAATTTTATGGGTTTCAGCAGTAGTACGGGTTAAATGACAGTTCATTTGCTCCCTTTCTATCCAGGCTTCGGGGTCAAAACTAAACCAGCGTAATTCCTCATCGGGGGGCTGAGGTTGCATTTTGCTGTAGTCAACAGAACGTCTGTCAACCCTGGCAGGAGTACCTGTCTTCAGTCTGCCTGTTTCAAAACCCAGTTGATTTAAAGTTTCAGTTAAACCTGTAGCGGCAAATTCTCCCGAACGTCCTGCTTCCATAGACTTATTGCCAACCCAAATTCTGCCACCTAAAAAAGTACCTGTGGTGAGGATTACAGCTTGAGCAGCAAAACATGTACCGAAGTAAGTTTCAATGCCGATCACCTCATCATTTTTTCCCAGTACTAAATCTGTGACCATACCCTCGCGGATGCTCAAATTCTCTTGATTCTCCACAATTTGCTTCATCACTGCGGCATATTCCCGCTTGTCGGTTTGCGCTCGCAATGCCCATACTGCCGGACCACGAGATGCGTTGAGGACTCGTTTTTGGAGGTAAGTGCGATCGCTGACCTTGCCAATTTCTCCCCCTAGGGCATCGACTTCGTGAGTTAATTGAGATTTAGCAGGACCTCCCACTGCAGGGTTACAAGGTTGCCAGGCAATTTTATCGAGGTTGAGAGTTAACATTAGAGTGCGGCAGCCTAATCTTGCCGCAGCCAAGGCAGCTTCACAGCCAGAATGTCCACCACCAACCACGATAATATCGAAAGCGTCTTGAAACTCTATAGGATGAGATACGGTCATGTTACTTAACAGTTAAATTCTGGGAATTGCTTGACTAGACTATGCCCGCCCACAATTCATCTGTAATAGATTGTAACGTATCCTCTAGTTTGTTTCTCATATATAGCGTTTCTCAAAATAGGTGAGGTACAAAATTTTCCGAATTCCGAACTCCGAATTCCGAACTTATCCTAACCGAGGTGTACTTCACTAATTCGAGAACTACTATATTACTTACTACCAATCAAATTAAAATTTCTGGCGATCGACACATCAATCTTGCCAAAATAGATACTAAAAGCAATTAGTAAATGTTCTAAAGATTTGACTAACCAGGGTATGTCTTGAATATTAGATTGTAGGTAATGAGTAACAATTAAAGATAATTTTTTTTCTAAATCAGCTTTCGATTCGGGACAGATCAAAGTAATCTTAATTAAGATCATTATTACTTGATCGGTGCCTAAATTGGTAATCAAATCAGTATATTTTTTAGGATCTGGCGGCGAATTTGGATCGAGAATTAAGAAACTAAATAATTGCCGACAAGTCTGTAAAATCAAAGTTTTATTTAGTGGTTTCGCATCAGATTGAGAAAAAATTTGCTCAAGTTTAAGTTTGAGTTTGTTTTTAAAATTACAAGTACTATTTCTTGGCTTAATATTTTTAGTTAAAAAACAATATAGATCTTGTTTAAATACCTGATAAGAATTACGTAAATTATTGCCAGTTACAAAAAGTTGCGCTTGCTCTAAAATTGTACCTTGGTTTTCCACTTGACCAATATATTGTTTTAAAGCTTTTTTAAAGGCTCTTTCTGAAAGTAAAGTCGGGTTATCCACTTTTGTGATTGCTTTGCCTGCTCCTTTAGAGAGTAGCTTCATTTGGGCAACCTGTTTTAATCTAACGCGATAAATAAGATGCTTAGATAAGCTAATCGCGAAATCTTGTTTTCGATTAGATTGTAAAGTCTTAATTAACTCTCTTAATTGATTTAGATCAGAATTTTGCGGTAAAAAATAATCGTATAAATAACTATAGCGTCCTAAGTAAGTATAAAAAATCGTATTGTTACGGCTGAAGTTACTACTAGATACCTCATTGGTAGCAACTACATTTGTTAAGACAACATTGGCAATTTCTTGAGGATTAATGATTACAATCATTCCTCGCAATTGAAAATATAATTCTGATTGTTGATAATTTCTAACTAATTGAATAAGTTGTTTGCGACGGCGATCGTAGGATTTTGCTTGATTAATGACATCCAAAGTATCCATCAAGTCTGAGACAGATGTTAAGGACTCAGGAGTTTCAGACCAACAATCCAAGATAATATTAAAACAATGAGTTAATATCACATTAAATTGTTTTTGCCCTACAGAAGAAAAAATTATTTTCTCTAGTGCTTGAGATAACTTGTTATTTTCATTTCTCCCCAGAAGAAATATGCTTCTAAACTCCTTAATTACTGCTTGAGGGGATTGAGTAGCTGCACATTGACGCAAGTACTCATAGATAATGCTGCTTGATTGAACAATTGGTTGTCTAGCTGAATCATCTAGTTCTTTATTCACTGACAGAAAATAAATATTTGAACTCCTGTCACATCTTAACCTCAGATAATTTGAATTAGAGAAAAGTCAGCCTGACCAAAATGAACGCTAAAGGCTACCTGCATATTTTCTAAAGATTTAACTAACCAAGGAGCTTGATCTTCTGCTACGGCTTCATAATGAGAAAAAAGAATTGAAAATCTCTGTTCTAAATATGGTTTGACCTTGCCACATAATAATACTAGTTTGAGTAATAAACCAATGGTTTTAGTCTCTCCTAAATGGGTTATTAAATCTAAATAATGTTGATGATTAGAATTACTTTTGCTGTCAACTACCAAAAATTTAAATAATTCACAGTAAGTCCGCAGAGTTAAAAATTCATCCAGCTCGCGATGATTAAAATCTGTCAGAGTATTCTGCAAGTAATTGGCTAAATTACGATTAAATTGACTCTCTCCATAACTAACGTCTACGCCAGAAACAATATATTCGTATAAATTAGCCTTGAATCTTTGATAAGATTTAACTCGACTAGTATGGGTCAGAAAATTTTGAGATAAGTCAAAGTAGGTACTGTTTTGCTGCACTTTTCCTGTGTAATGACGTAAAGCTCGGATTAATTCGCGATCGCTTAACAGAGTGGGATTATCTACTGCTTGAATGAGTTTTTTAGGAATTCTCTTTTTATTGGCAGCTTTATATTTTTTGACGATCTGAGCGAGACGCACCTGATAAGTAATGAAATGCGACAGATTTAATTCATAGTTTGCTTGAATTCCTGATTGAATAGTCTCTACTGTTTGTTGAAATTCTTCGCTACTTCCCTCAGTTAATAAGCAGTGTTGATGCAAATAAGGGTAGCGTTGAATTAAATCCCCTACAGAATTACCGATAATTTCGATCCGTCTATGACGGCGGGTACTTGGTTCTAAACTGCCATCAATTAATCGAGCTAAACGCTGTAAATTCACATAATGCTCTGTGGTTTGAAAATTTTTAACTAGCTGTCTTAATTTTCGTGCCGAGCGAGAAACTACTCTCCCAGGAGGTAGCGATCGTTCTATCAGGGCTACTAATTCAACAATTTCGATTTTTAGATGGGGATGCATTTGCCACCGATTGACTATAATGTGGCAGCAACGGTTATAGAACAAAGGAAATTCTAACTCGACATTAGCAGCATCAACGATATTCTCTAATGCAATACGTACTCTTTTGTCTTCATAACCAGTCCCCTTAATCAATAAGTAATTAAATCTCTCTAAAACTTTATGGGGGGATTCAGTTTTTACGCAATATAAAAAATGATCATAAATTATTTGCTGTTCTTGTTTAGTTGTATGGGAGGTGGTTTTATACTGTATTATGGCCACAATTGATTTACTCCCTCTGTACTTACTATAAGAAAAAATTTAATAATAAAAAATTGCTAAATGCTTAAATTAATAAACTATAATCTATCCCTAAATATAAATCTTTCTCTCAATAAATGCTGTAAACTTTCAATCAAGTTTTTAACTGATATTTGTTAGTATATCTACCGATACAAGAAACTTGTTTTAGTCCTCAAAAGTACATCTAAGTATATTTCCCCGCATCTAATCCTATGACTATCCACTTCTGTCTGTCTGAACTCCGTAAAATTCTCAGCAGTAATTTACTAACAACTTCCTCCCCTGAGCTAACAAGTTTAGCCAATGGCGTGACCACAGACACCCGCTCACTCAAGCCAGGGGAAATATTTATTGCTTTGAGTGGGGAAAATTTTGATGGACATAACTTTCTAACTCAGGCAATTGAGCAAGGGGCGATCGCTTTAATTGTTTCTCGTCAGTTAGAACTAGCTTCAGATGTACCCCAATTTGTCGTGCAGGATACCCTGAAAGCCTATCAACAAATAGCTCAGTGGTGGCGCGATCGCTTGGAGATACCAATTATCGGGATTACTGGTTCAGTAGGTAAAACCAGTACCAAAGAATTGGTAGCAGCAGTATTAAAAACTCAGGGGAAAGTACTTAAAACCGAAGCTAACTTCAATAACGAAATCGGTGTGCCCAAAACCCTATTACAAATCACCCCAGAACATAGCTATGGTGTAATTGAGATGGCAATGAGAGCGGAAGGGGAAATTGCTTTACTAACGAAAATTGCTCGTCCCACAATCGGGATTATCACCAATGTAGGAACAGCTCATATTGGACGGTTGGGATCGAGAGAAGCGATCGCCAGAGCCAAGTGCGAACTATTGGCAAATATGCCTCCATCTAGCGTGGCGATTCTCAATCACGACGATTCTCTTTTAATGACTACTGCTGCCCAAGTTTGGCAGGGCGAAACTATTACTTACGGTTTAACCGGGGGGGATATTCATGGAGAAATTATTAACGGCGATCACCTAAAAGTCTGTGGACAAAATTTACCTTTACCTCTGCCAGGAATGCATAATGCTAGTAATTACCTGGCGGCGATCGCAGTTGCTCAAGTATTAAAGCTCGATCTTGCTCCTGTGACAATGGGGTTAGAAGTAGAGTTACCTAAAGGGCGATCGCGTCGTTATGATTTACCCAATGACATAGTTGTTCTCGACGAAACCTATAATGCGGGTTTAGAGTCGATGTTGGCAGCAGTACAGATGCTCAAAGAAACGCCCGGTCAAAGGCACATAGCTGTCTTAGGCACGATGAAAGAATTAGGGGAATATTCGGCTCAACTCCATCGTCAGGTAGGAGAAAAAGCCCAGGAATTAGACTTAGATTTATTGCTGGTATTAGCAGATGAAGCTGCCACTAAGGAAATTGCTCATGGTGCAGAAAATATTACCACTGAATGCTTTAGCGATCGCGCCAGTTTAAGCAGTAAGCTCAAAGCAGTTATGCGTTCAGGCGATCGAATTTTATGCAAAGCCTCTAATTCCGTGGGTTTGAATAAAGTTGTAGAAGAGTTAGTGGTTAGTGATTATCTACCAAAGGTTTAATCATATAGCAAGCACTACGAGAAAACATTAGGACATTCCCTATTCCCTATTCCCTATTCCCTATTCCCTATTCCCTATTCCCTGTTCCCTTTGAACCAATATCTTATGTCCTAAGCTTAAAAGGTAATGTATAACTCTAATTCAATTCTCCTGTAGGAATAGAATCAATTAAATTGCGAGTGTATTCTGTTTTTGGGTTGCGATAGATTTCTTCGGCAGTGTCAATCTCTTCAATTTTGCCTTTATTCATCACAATAATGCGATCACTCATAAATTTCACGACACTTAAATCGTGGGAAATAAAGATGTAAGTTAACCCGAAGTCTGCCTGTAATTCTTTGAGCAAATTTAATACTTGAGCCTGTACCGAGACATCCAATGCAGAAACTGACTCATCACAGATAATAAACTGAGGTTCTAAAGCTAATGCTCTAGCAATACAGACCCGTTGTCTTTGTCCGCCAGAAAACTCGTGGGGATAGCGATTTCTCATATCGGGGTTTAAACCAACCCGTTCTAAAAGTTCTGCTACTTTCTTCTGGCGATCGCATTTTATCTTATGAACAACTAAAGGTTCGGCGATCGCTTTGCCAATATTGATGCGAGGATTCAGAGAATTATAAGGATTTTGAAAGACGATCTGCATTTGACGGCGCAGAGAACGTAGTTTCTGACTTTTCAAGGATAGATTAGTAATATTGTCACGATCAAAAATAATCTCTCCTTCCATCGGTTGAATTAGACGCAACAAAGTTCTAGCTAAAGTAGACTTTCCACAGCCAGATTCCCCTACTAAACCCAAAGTTTCACCAGGATAGACTTCAAAAGACACATTATTAACCGCCATCAGATATTTTTTGGTTCTGCCAAATATTCCCTTCAGAGGAAAGCCTACTCGAAGTTGCTGGACAGACATGATAGGCTGTTTTTCAAGTAGTTTAGTTAATCTCTCTTGTTGCTCAGTTTCCGTAATGATTTGATTTAGTTTGTGTTCAATATCTGTCTGTTTCTCGGTAATCTGGATTTCGCCATCATCAGTAGTGGATACATCCATAAAATCAACCACGGTGGGTAAAGTCTGTAACTTGCGATCTAAACGAGGACGACAAGCCAATAACCCTTTGGTGTAAGGATGTTGAGGATTAGTAAAAACAGTTTGTACTTCCCCTGACTCTACGACTTTTCCTTGATACATTACCACTACCGAATCAACCAACTCAGCAATCACACCTAAATCGTGGGTAATAAAGATCAAAGTCATGCCGCGTTTTTGACAAAGATTACGTAATAAATCGAGAATAGTAGCTTGTACAGTTACATCTAAAGCAGTTGTCGGCTCATCAGCTATTAAAACACTAGGATTACAGGAAATTGCCATCGCGATCGTCACTCGTTGCAATTGTCCCCCTGAGAGTTCATGAGGATAACGCTTGAGCATAGCCTGCTTACGCTGATTAATATAATTCGATATGTCTCGATTAGTATAAGATGGTGTGGAATTTTCTGTAATGTATTGCTGCTCTAGAGCGGAATCACTGGGTATAAGTTGAACTTCCTGGAGTAGCGAAATAGCTTTGCGTCTGGCTTCGGTAGCTGTTACCTTTTGATGTAATAAAATAGCTTCAGTCAGCTGAAACCCAATGTCGTAAACGGGATTAAGCGCACTCATAGGTTCCTGAAAGATCATCGCAATCTCACCACCACGATAGCTTCTGCGCTCTGCCTCATTGATCTGTAATAAATCAACAGCGGATTTGCCTTCTGGGGTAAATAAAATCTCTCCTTGTGTAATGCGTCCAGGAGTAGGTACTAAACCCATAATTGCTAAAGAAGTAACCGATTTACCTGAACCAGACTCCCCAACAATGCCTAATTTTTCTCCTTTTTTTAATTGAAAACTTAGCCCATCAACAGCGACAACAGGTTTAGATTCAGTAGCAAATTGGACTTGTAGCTGGCGAACATCAAGAACAGGTTCAGTCATAACAAGAGAAATTTCTATGGTTAACAGAAATTTTAACCGATAGTATTAATCTGCGTTAATTACAAAAATTAGTGTAAGAGAAATCTTTTCGATCCGAGAAATTCTGGTATAATATACTAAAAAAATACCAGAAAATTGGATGAATACATCGATACATATTCCCAAAAAGTTGAGCGATCGCCTAAATACTTATCTGAAACACAATAAAATACCTAAGAACAAATTTATTGTCGAGGCGATTGAGAAGACTCTAAACGAAAGAGAGGACAAAGAGGCTTGGCATCCCGATATTCTTAGCTGGAAAGGAGTTGCAGGAGTAGAATTTGATTTAGAAATAGATCGAGACTTTCTACTGCCCTCTCGTGAAGAGATCTTTTAATGTTTGTCTTAGATACCACAACTATTTCAGATTATCTCAGAGGGAACAAAGGTATTATCGCTCGCTTGAGAACAACTTCCCGTCAAAATATCTACGTTACTTCGATAACCAAGTTTGAACTAGAATACGGACTACTAAAAAAGCCTCATTTACGAACAGCTTACGAAAAACAATTAGATTTACTTTACCGCCAAATTAACCATCTATATTTCGATGACGACTGTGCCTTAGTTGCTTCGGCTGTAAAACATCAATTGTTGAGTGCTGGAACATCCATTGGAATTGAAGATATTTTGCTCGGCGCGATCGCTTTACATCATGGTTTTACTGTAGTAACTAGTAATATTAAGCATTTTGAGAAGATTGAGGGCTTAGAAATAGAAAATTGGAAACGATAAATGTTGATTTTTGTTGACCAAACATGATGGCGATCGCTAAGAGGCGGAAATAGAAGGAAAGTTTGAGAATTTTTGGATAGATTTGGATAGATATCAATAATGACTGTAGTTTAGACTAAAAAATCAATAATGTATAAATTTGCTGCTGCTTCAGAAGGTGAACCTATTGTGTTTGGCTCTGCTCGCCCTGGATATAGTAACGAGCAAGTAGCTCAGTGGATTGAATTTATGCAGTATCAGAACATTAAGTACGTCTGCTGTTTGCTTGCCTCATCTCAACTAACTCGCTATTCCAATCTACTTAATACTTATCGACATAACTTTGGATTTGATTACGTATGTTGGACACCGATTGAGGATTTTTACTTTGCTACTTCCGAAATTCTCATCCACCAAATTTTACCGTTCTTAGCAACTGCCAGACAGGATGATGAAAAGGTTGTTGTTCATTGCTCTGGCGGAGTTGGGCGGACAGGACACGTTTTAGCAGCCTGGCTTGTGGCTGGACGAGGACTCTCTAGGCAAGCTGCGATTGCAGCCGTCAAACAAATCGGAAAAAATCCCTATGAAGCTGTTATCGCTGCCCCTTTCAAAGGTCGCAATCCCTGGAAAGTAGCTGCTGAACTCAATCTATTACTTGATGAATGTAGTCGCTCGAAAGACAAGTTAGCTCGATGTCCACCCCTATAGATACACTAAAAATATCATTCTCCTTGCGGATCTGCCTAATAGCTTGACACTCCAACGCATGAATGACGTGGGTTTTCACCTTCTATAAATAGTGAAACTTTCTCATAACCATAACTTTGTAGGTGCAATCGGTTCAATATCTTCATCCCAACCACCTACTTGATAGGTTTGCAACAGCCAGATACTTGCACCATGATTGAGAAAGATTTTGGCTAAATTATCGTTGGCTAAACGGGGTAAAAGCGATCGCCAGCTAGTTAAAGCATTAATTACAGTTGTTACAGGACGATCTGCTAAACGAGTACCGATCAGAGACTGATAGGGATCTACCCAATCAGCACGAGTTTGCCAAGTTATTAATTTGTTTTCGATAGCTTTGTTGAGAGCTACTAGACGTTGTAGTCTTTTGGTTTGGGGATGATTGAGGTTATTGGCAATCCAGTCTTTAATTTGAACATTATTATCGAATTCCGCCAAGGTCATGTTAATCGCCTGATAAAGAGCCTGACAAGAATCTTGGACACAGGAGTTAGCACCACCGACAAAAGTTGCTCCTGTTCCATCTCCAGTACGGTAACGCGCCATCATGCGGTCTAATTGATAGGCTAAGCCATTGAGGGGGAAGCGACGTAAACCACCAAAGTTGTATTCGTCGAATACGTCTATTTTGACGATTATATCGGTAATGGGACGACTTCCTAGCCAACCGAACTGGCGATCGCCTGTAAAATTAGTCCAGTCTAAACTCCCGGCAATAATCCCGGTTGTGTTTTGGGTATAAACTTGGGCATAGCCGATTTTGAAATGTAATTCTTGGGTAATGGGTTCACGAACTACCCTGGCTAAACCAAAGGCAAAATGACCAAAAAAGATGCCTAATGGAGCAAACTCTTTTTTCTTGCCGCCAATACCGCCATAGGTATGCAGCACTAATAAGCGATCGCCTTCTTGATATGATTCAATTAGTTTTAGGTCGGCTAAGTTACAGGGATTTAATAATATTGAATCGATTTGACCTTTTTTTTGTTTTATTCCCTGCCAATATCGATTGTGAATGTAGTCGGTGGTTTTATGTAAGCCAGAAATAACTTTGGCTGGTTGTAATTGAAACAGTTGACGCGGTGCGATCGCCTGAACAGTAAATATCCCCTGATTATTTTTCGCACCATAGATATACCAACCTGTTTTATTTAACGGAGATTCAGTAATCTTGTTGGCAGTAGCGGGTAAAACTCCATTGCGGTCTGGTACTACCTGAGGGAAATAGACAATCTCTTCATTGCCATCAAACTGCCTAGAAGTAGAGTTATAGTGACATACAGTTGCACGATTATTAGGTAATAATTCGGTAACAGTGACTAAAGCATAATACTTTCCTGTAATTAAAATTGGTTCACGGGCAATATATAAGCTAATCTCGGCTTCACTAACAACTTCTACCGAACTCAACGCCACCATTACATCATCATTAGGTCTAGCACCAGCCAAAGATTCTAAAGTTTGTACTTGTCGCCAATGGTTTAAGCGGGTGGGATGAACTATTCCCTGGTTAATGCTTTCATAAGCTTGTTCCGAAAAATCGATTCTAATTTTGACTTGGTTAACATAAGCCTGAATGTCAGGGCGATCGCTCCAACGTAAGTATACTTTTTTACCAATTAAATCTTGCTGCCCTCGCGGTGCATGATGTACTTCAAAATAGACTCCATTAACGCGGGAACGTTCTGAAACGTCTGGTAGGATTAAACGTCCCAACCATTCACTTACAGGAAGATATTCTTGAGTATAAGATTGCTGGATCGGATAATAATCGGGTTGATTAAAATCTGCTTGGACATAATTGGCATAGTCACTCACCACCTTAGTCGATCTTGCTTGGTAATCGGCAACAGCAGCAGGATAAGGTTCGTAACCATCGGCGCGCGTTAAAATACGCCGTATGATACTTAAAGTTTTGGCTAAATGATTACTACCATCTGCTAAGATTGCAGTCTCATCTAAAGGTCCATTTTGGGAGTCATGTCCCATGTTTCCCAAGGAGATTAAGCTAATTTCACCACGACTTTTAGCCAAATTCCAATTGGACCAACTGATTATGGACCATCTTCGCGGAAATAAGATCGGAGTAAGACGAGCTACCCAATCTTTTTTGCCTACTAAATGATAAAAATGTTCTACCTGAGCTACTTCATTATTACCACTAATCACCCCTGCTAAAGAAATCACTTCAATGGGTGCAGCCAAAACCTTTTTTAAATAAGGCACTGCCCCTAAAGATATTTGTCCCCCACCGCTATAACCAATTAGAGTAATTAAGGCACCGCTACCTGGTTGATAGCCTTTATTCAGCAAGCGATCAATAATTATTTGTGCAGTACCGCGATTGTATATGGGACCATAACGACTATCTACTGATACAGCTACTTGAAACATATTACGCAGTAGAATTAACACTTCAAACCTAGATGTAAATTCAATCCATTGCCAAAATAGGGCTAATGGTCTATTGAGAGTTAAAGGCAAATTAACTACAGAATAGGGAATGATGTTTTTAATTAAAATGCGATCGCTGGGCAAGGATTCTTCTAGCTGCTGAAGAAAATTGGCGCTCCTAAAGGAATATTTAAATGAACTTTTGCCAATACCATCGAGATAAACTATGTAATGTGGTGTTGTGGCAGCTATCTTTTTAACTGGTAATTGAGTAGTTTTAAAAGATAAATTAGTTGTATCTCGATAGTTTTCATACCATCCTGCCCACCACCCCAAAGCTTCAAAGGGGGCAAGCAAACCCGCCAACACTAGAGCAATTCCAACAATTCGCGCCCCATCCAAAAGCAAATTTAATAATTGATTTTGAACGAAAGTATACCAGCGTATCCACCCAGCATTAGCAGGAGATAAGAAAGCAACTATACCTAACGCCAAGAGAATTAATGCTGTGGGTTTTAAAAACTGTTTATTCACGATTTTTGGGAAATGGACTCTAATCTATTAGGAATGTCAGTTAAACAACCGATCCAATTTTACTCATTACTGTTATCTGAGCTTCCTAGTAAATTAGGTATATCTGAACTAGTAGGAGGGATGGGTAAACCAGTGTAGAGCATTTGTTCTAAATAATCAGGTTCGGTAATTAATTCAACTCCGGCAACCCAGTCAACTATTCTACTGGTGATGCGAGCGATCGCCTTACCAATAACACGCTGAGAGATTTGTAGTACTAGCCAGCCACCAAGACAACATTCAAAAGCTTGCCAAATTCCCAAGTGAGAAATTACCTCTAAACCAGTGGCGATCGCCATTAGAGTCCAGATTGATAGCACAATTAAAATCGGCATTCCAAAATAGGGAATCACCATCAAAAAACCTAGTAACAATGGTGTATAGCTAAATCCTAGAGTTTCGATCACTTCTATTAGAGGCAGATGGACTTTAAATAACCACCCTGCAACTAACCAGGTACTCAATACCCAAAAATTGTAGTTAAAGACAAATAAGACTGCTGCGATCGCCACTGAGAGTACAAACCGGAGAGGGCGTACCCGATTAATAAACAGCATCACGCTTTGACCAAAAGTTTGCGATAATCCAGCCAATAAGACGATTAAAATACTGGTAATTAAGCCCAAAGGTAAATTATGGATTGAGGCAAAAGTTTCGCGATTTAACAATAATACTCCCGAAATTAAAGCCCAAAACTGGTTTATAGCTGTATCTGCTGTAGTGGCGATGATTATCATTGATATTTTTTCATTATTTTTTTGGCAAGCACTTGGTAAAGGGCTTCGCCCTAGCTATAAGTTATAAGCTATGAGCTATTTACTTAAGTAAACTTTAAAGCTTAAAGCTTAGAGCTTAGAGCTTTTTTGGGTCATTTTTTAACCAAACGAATCAAGAACTTTTCCAACTCTACCCAAACAAAGACCAAGAGACTAAAACCGAGACAAATTAACAATTGTTGTCCTGTTAAAACCTCTGTGCCAAAAAAGCTGCGTAGTGGGGGAACGTAGATCAGCAATAACTGTAGTAAGGTAGTAACGACAATTGAACCTAGAAGATAGGGATTCGAAAAAGGATTTAGTTCCCAAGTCATCCGTTCATGTGATCGCACTGCTAAGGCGTGTCCCATCTGAGCGATACAGAGGGTAGTAAAGACCATAGTTTTCCAACTATTAGGATTGCTAGAAGTTTGGGTTGAACCATATGCCCAACTCATCAGAGCAATGGTAATAATGGCGAAGATGATACCAATACGAATAATGTAGAGTCCTAAACCTCCCGAGAAGATGCTGGCTTTAGTATCAATGGGGGGTCGCTTCATGATATCGGGTTCTGCCGATTCGACTGCTAGGGCAAGAGCAGGTAAGCCGTCGGTAACGAGGTTCATCCACAGAATCTGTAACGGGGTGAGAGGAACATCTGGTAAACCAATTAAAGGTGCCGCGGCAATCACTATTACTTCTCCGACATTACTACCCAAGATATATTTAATAAAACGGCGGATATTACTGTAGACTACTCGCCCTTCTTCGGTAGCAGCAACAATGGTGGCAAAGTTATCATCCAGCAACACCATGTCGCTGGCTTCTTTGCTTACGTCTGTCCCTGTAATGCCCATCGAAATACCAATATCTGACTGTTTTAGTGCCGGAGCATCATTAACTCCATCTCCGGTCATAGCGACAAATCGACCTTGGCGTTGTAATGCCTGTACAATTCGTAATTTATGTTCTGGAGAAACACGGGCATAAATATTTACGTTTTGGACTTCTTGTTCTAAGTCGACCTGGGATAGTTTCTGTATTTCCTGTCCTGTCAGAATCGAGTCATTTTCTTGAGTAATTCCTAGTTTTTGGGCGATCGCTTTGGCGGTTAGTTGATGATCTCCCGTAATCATAATTGGGCGAATTCCTGCCTCTAAACATTCAGTAACCGCGGATTGAGCTTCAGTACGGGGTGCATCCATCATCCCCACTAAGCCTAGCCAAATTAATTCTTGTTCGGTGGTTGACGCGCTATCTTCCGTTGGCACTTCTGTCAGGGGTTTATATGCTAAGCCCAAGACTCTCAAAGCATCATTTGCCAGGTGATTATTAGTTTCTAAGATGGCATCACGACTATCTTGATTTAAAGGCAACTTATCTCCGCTACTATGATAAGCGGTGCATCTTTCTAGAACAATTTCTGGCGAACCTTTGATAAACAGAATTAAATCATTTTGGAACGGCAAATCACAGTTGCCACCTACATTACAGATAACGCTCATCCGCTTGCGATCGCTATCAAAAGGAAAATCGATTACACGACGGATTTTACTATTGAGGGTAGGCTGTTCTAGACCTACTTTTCCTGCCAAAGATAATAATGCCCCTTCAGTTGGATCGCCTACAATGTGCCAGCCTTGTTCTTTTTCGTGAGACAGCGTGGCATCATTGCATAATACACAAGCCGTAAGCAATATTTCTAGTTCAGGATGCTCAGGTAGTAAATTTTCTCGAGCAATTTTGCCATCGTTAGAAAACTCTCCTGTGGGTTGATAGCCTTCTCCGGTAACGGTCCATAAATTCTTAACTGTTGCTACCTTTTGCACCACCATCTTGTTTTGCGTTAGTGTACCAGTCTTGTCGGAGCAGATCGTATTGACTGAACCTAAGGTTTCTACTGCTGGTAGTTTACGAATTAAAGCTTTCCGTTTGACCATCCTCTGGGTTCCCAAAGCCAGAGTAACGGTAATTACCGCCGGTAAACCTTCAGGAACTACCGCCACTGCCATCGAAAGAGAAACTTCCACTAAATCCCGTAAATGAGTCCAACCACTACGGATTACACCGATGGCAATTACTAATCCCACCAGCGTCATGGAACCCTTAACTAATACATGACCTAATTGATTCATCCGCTGTTGCAGAGGGGTAGTTTCGGACTGGACTGACTGCAACATTTGGGCTATTTTGCCTAGTTCTGTTTCCATTCCCGTTGTCGTCACCACGACTTTAGCCCGTCCTTGTAGTACCTCAGTACCTGTAAAAACCATATTAAGGCGATCGCCTAAGGGAGTGTCTTCTGTCAATCCTGACTGTAGGGATTTTTGGACAGCGTGCGCTTCTCCTGTAAGAGCAGACTCTCTTACCTGTAAGTTGACAGCCTCAATAATTTGTCCATCAGCACATAGTTGGTCTCCTGCTTTGAGGAAAATAATATCTCCTGGCACTAGCTGCGGTGAGTCTATTGATACTTTTTGACCATTTCGCAGTACATGTACCTGTGGCGAAGTCATGTTTTTTAGTGCAGTGAGGGCTTTTTCTGCGCGACTTTCTTGTAGGTATCCCAACGCTCCATTGAGAATTACAATAGTCATGATGGCGATAGTATCTTTAAACGGTATTTCTCCTTGTGTTACCCCAGATTCTCGTAAACTAACTAAATCTAATATTCCGGAAATAACTGCTACAGTTATCAACATCAACAACATGATGTCTTTGAACTGATCTAACAGAATTTCCCAGGAATTACGTCCCTTAGCTTCAACAATTTCATTTTTACCGTAGTAGTTTAGTCGTTGCTCTACTTCGGTATCAGTCAATCCGTGATCGCTATTACTATTTAATTGTTTTAAGGTATTATCTGGAGATAATGTATGCCAGGGTCGCTGAACATCAGGCAATGGAGAAGATGGAGATGAGTTCACAAGAAACCTGTTGAAAAAGTGCTAAAGGAAAAGCTAGTTACTATTCGCTTATTGTTAGTTGCTAATGGTTACGTTAGTGTATCTTTATTGTTCAATATCGACACTAATATTGACGAAACAAATATAAAATTTAAAAAAATCCAACTTTTCTGACTATATGACCCCGAAACAGTCTAGTGCCGTTCAAGCCAGTAAAACCATAAGACCGATCGCGGCTAGTTCAATTTACGGTATTGTGTTTCACGAAGGCTTTGTTTGGGCACTCGATTCTCACAACGGTTATTTATTAAAGATCGATCCCAAAACAGAAAACACCACTATTTTAAATACTTACTATTGGTCAGATTTTTTAGGGGCAACGGGGTTAGCAATTACTGATAATATTCTCTGGTTTACCAATCGCGAATGTGTCTATTGTTGTTCGTTGGTAACAAAAGATTTTGAACCGCAATTATTTTTACGTTTAGATTACGACATCGATGGGATAGCTGTTTGGGAATCGACCATCTATCTTACCAGTCAAAAGTTAGGACAGATTTTAATTTACGATCGCGATCGCGCAACTAAAATTACTCACTTTTATGCTCCAGGAATTGGAGTCGAAAATATTACTGTCAAAGAAGAAGAAATCTGGCTGACCGATACATTAGAGCAAACTGTCTACTGTCTTGACCGCGGGACAGGAGAAACTATCTTTAGTGTACTGACTCCCTTTGAATCCCCTACAGGATTAGCTTTTGATACTGATAGTGAAACAGAACAAGAGACTTTATATGTAGCTTATGCTGAGCGTGAGATCTATATTCGCGATAATCCCAACGCCGAACCTAATTACGAATTACAGTATCGCGATAACACTTTTATTCATCCCCTTTATTTTCACTACAATCGCGAGGAAAAGTATGCCCTTTCCAATGGTTATTTAGTTGAAATGTCTTACACAGAGGAAATTTCTCCCCTCGATCCCATAGAATTAAATGACTTAGAATGGCGTATTGCTTTACCTGCGGAAACAGACAGACAGAAGATTAGAGAAGTTAGTGCGATCGGGCTACCCTTTACTGAACAGGTTAAAGACGGACAACGAATTGCTGTATTTAAGTTTGAGCACTTTAATTCTGAACAGCGTTATGTCTTTGGTTGGAAAGCTATTTTAGAAGTCTGGAGCATCAAATATCAGATTCAACCCCGCCATTGCGAGGATCTACCTCAACTTACAGAGGAATTTAAACAAAAGTACCTGACAGATAACGATAACCTGGCAATGGATACAGATATCATTCGTCAGGCTGCGTCAAGAGCGATCGGCAGAGAAACAAATATTTTGCGGCAAGTCTATAGTATTCGTAACTATGTTTACGACAAACTCGCTTATGGCATAAAACCCCATATCGATACTCCAGATATCGTCCTCAAAAGAGGGGTAGGCTCCTGTGGCGAATACCTCGGCTTACTACTGGCTCTGTGCCGTTTAAATGGTATTGCCTGTCGTACCGTTGGCAGATACAAATGTCCTGGCGATCCGCTGAAGAAAAATATTCCTTTACAACCCGACTACAACCACGTTTGGATGGAGTTTTATCTCCCTGGCTATGGCTGGCTACCAATGGAATCCAATCCAGACGATCTCTTTGAAGGTGGTCCTTATCCTACTCGCTTCTTTATGGGACTAGCTTGGTATCACGCAGAAATGGCCAAGGATACTGCTTTTGAAATGATCACTAGTGGAGGGGTAAAAATAGAGAAGGAAACCGTCTCCATTGGGGAATTAGCTCTAAATCATATCAGGTTTGTTGTCTTGGACGAGTTAAAACCTAATAACTGATATTTTTCTTGTTCGAGAAGTTTCAATCGACTGTGTTCTCATCAATTCATAAGTATTGATACACATTTTTAAGCTCTAATCAATTTCCAAAGAAGTATAAAATTTGATAGCCTATGCTAATAAGCTTTGGGAACGAATCAAGAGCGTGGAAATATCAATAGGTCGCGGAAAACAGGCTCGTAGAGCCTACGGATTTGATGAAATAGCACTTTCACCTGGAGTGCGTACTTTAGACCCCAGTTTGGCAAATACAACCTGGGAACTTGGCGGTATTGCCCGCGAAATACCTATATTGGCAAGTGCCATGGATGGTGTTGTAGATGTCAAAATGGCAGTATTATTGTCGGAACTGGGGTCAATTGGGGTTTTAAATTTAGAAGGGGTACAAACCCGTTATGAAAACCCCGAACCAATCTTGGAGCGAATTGCTTCCGTAGGAAAAGAAGAGTTTGTAGGTTTAATGCAGGAACTCTATGCAGAACCCATCAAACCAGAGCTAATCACTAAAAGAATTACAGAGATCAAAAGTCAAGGAGCGATCGCGGCAGTTAGTTTAACTCCCGCAGGAGCGAGCAAGTACGGCAAAACCGTTGCTGAAGCAGGGGCAGATCTGGTCTTTGTTCAAGCTACGGTGGTGTCTACCGATCATCTAGCTCCAGAAGCAATCTCGCCCCTCGATTTAGCTACCTTCTGTCAAGAGATGCCGATGCCTGTGGTGTTGGGCAACTGCGTAACTTATGAAGTAGCGCTGAAACTAATGAAGGCAGGGGCGGCTGCGGTGCTGGTTGGAATTGGACCTGGTGCTGCCTGTACTTCCCGAGGTGTTTTAGGTGTAGGTGTTCCTCAAGCTACTGCTACTGCAGATTGTGCTGCTGCCAGGGATGATTATCATGCTGAAACTGGCAAATATATCCCGGTAATTTCTGATGGTGGCATAATCACTGGAGGAGATATCTGTAAATGTCTTGCTTGCGGTGCTGATGCTGTGATGATTGGATCGCCCATTGCCCGAGCGGCTGAGGCACCTGGAGGAGATTTTCATTGGGGCATGGCAACGCCTAGTCCTGTATTGCCTCGTGGAACTCGTATTAAGGTGGGAACAACAGGAACAATCAAAGAAATCTTGGTCGGACCTGCCAAGTTAGACGATGGTACACATAATCTCTTGGGTGCAATTAAAACCAGTATGGGAACTTTGGGTGCGAAAGATCTTAAAGAAATGCAGCAAGTTGATGTAGTAATTGCTCCATCGCTCCTAACCGAAGGAAAAGTTTACCAAAAAGCTCAGCAATTGGGTATGGGTAAGTAAAGCGGCAGAGCCGCAGCTATAAGCTGTAAGCTGTAAGCCAATTATAAGAGGCTTTAACCTCTCCTAATTGTAGACCACCAAACTTCGTTTGCTGGGGGCATTAAACCCGATAGCTATAAGCCCTTCGGGTACTCTTCGAGAAGGCTCCGCCAACGACAGTTTCTTTAAGCGGGGTTCCCCCGCCAACGAACTGTCTCACTGTTAGCCGTTTACCAAGCGTAAACTTTAGAGCTTAAAGCTTAAGGCTTAGAGCTTAAAGCTTTTTAAGGTAAACGAATAAGGGATAAGGGATAAGGGACTACGTTAGGTAGCTAATTATTTCCTTAGCCCTCTACTTCCCTCTAAAATCTAATCAAAAGAAAATATTAAAGCAAAGATTTTCAACAATTTTGTATTAGTAAGATTGCTTATGATAGCTTAAGACAGTTTTAATGTCTGCAGTTATTTGGTTATCTACAATACGAGTAAAGCAATATGGCACGTAGCTCCTTACAGTTAAATAGCGAATGGATAACAAAAGTAGAGGAATCTCTGGCTACCCAGCAATTAACGCAACGCTCAATTGCTGAACGCCTGGAAATATCTCGTTCGTCGGTTTCTAAGTTTATCAATTGCAAGCCAATTGCCTTAAACACTTTTATTCGCCTGTGTCAGGAATTAAATCTCGACTGGAACGGTGCTTCTCAACCAGAGAGAGAATGGAACGATCAAATTGCCAGTTTCAAGTTTAAAAGCGATGACTTTAAGGTAAATCCAGGGGGGCAAATTTCTCCTGATGAGGTTGTTGGTAGGGAACAGTTAATTGAAGACCTCTGGGATAGATTAAGACAACAAAGCTTTATTTTTAGTGGTGAGAGAAGAATCGGTAAAAGTAGCATCCTTAAAAAGATGAAAGCCGAAGCACCAGAGGATATGTTGCCTATCTATCGCGACTTAGAAGGAGTCAGAACTCCCATTGATTTTGTGGAGGGAGTTTGGCAGGATACAGAAACATATTTAAGAGAAACAGGTAAAGCTAGGCGAGTCAGAGAGTTTCTCAGCGAATTAACAGGTAGCTATTTTAGTGCTTATCAATTTCCAGAAGTGGCAGAAGAGCATTGGAAAACTCTACTTACTAAGACCATTGAAGATGTAGTTACCTTGCAAAATAAGCAAATTGTCTTTATTTGGGATGAGATCCCTCATATGTTAGGTAATTTCAGCGATCAAGTGGCAATGGAACTCTTAGATATATTGCGATCGCTTCGTCAGACCTATCCTGATGTGCGGATGGTGTTTTCTGGCTCCATTGGGTTACACCACATTATTAAAAATTTGCAGAAAGCCGGCTACAGCAACGATCCTACCAATGATATGTATCCCGTAGATGGTCAACCATTGGCTCTAGAAGATGCGATGGAGTTAACCATTAGACTTTTGGAAGGAGAAGAAATACCCACTTTTAATCTGCAAAAAACTGCTGAAGAAATTGCCCTGGCTGTAGACTGCATTCCCTTTTATATTCATCACTTAATTAATCAACTTAAAGGTGCAACTAGTGAAGTGACTCAGGATGAGATTATCGAGACAGTAGATCAATCCTTACGTAGTCCATTAAATCTCTGGAAAATGGATCACTATCGCGAACGAATCGATAATTATTACAACGAAGAACAGAAGCCTTATGCTCTGAATATTTTAGATATTCTCTCAATCAATCCTCCCACCTCGTTTCAAAGGCTGTGGCAATATCTGCAAAGTGAACCCGATACTAGAGACAAAGAAACAGCCAGAACTGTCTTACGATTGTTAATGAAAGATTATTATTTAGTGCAAGAAGATAATCTTTCAGGCAGTTTATATACTTTTCGTTATTCGTTAGTACAAAAATATTGGCGACTAGCTCGCGGTTTATAATAACTATCTGGACTTATGTTGATTAGACATTAAACAACAGCTAAAAGCTAAAGGCTAATAGCTTTTAAATTAATTGTGCTTATTATGCCGCTTTGGATAGTTGGGACAACTCGCACAGGAAAAACCTCTCGTCTGGTAGCAGAGTTTTGTAACTGGGTGAGAAAGCAGTTAATCAAACCCAAACTGAAGAATGTTCCTGAGAATCTAGCCTCAGCCATTCTCGTTTTTGCTGCCAACAATAATAATCGCCGGGAATTAAATGACCGTCTTGTTCTCGCGGTCGATGGTACATATCCTGTAGTATGTAAAACTCCTGTCGGCTTTATCACTGACGAAGTGATGTTATTTTTTCCCTTGATTTTTGAAGAGTTAAAGCTCAAAGCTCAATTTCCTCTCAGGTTGCGCCCTGAAACTGAACAAGAATTAGCCACTCAGCTCTGGCGTAATCAACCAGATTGGCAAGATTTGTGTGCCATAGATAATGAGTATCGTTTGGTGCGCCAAACCTTAGATTTAATGCAGTTGGCAGGAGCAAGTGGTGTCCCAACAGAAGATATCCCAATGATATTGCATCAGGGTTTGTCAGGATTGGATCTAACTCAAGGAGATCAAAGTAATCTCTGGCAAAGAATGGGTGAATTGCTTGTACTGTGGCGTAAATGGTGTTTAGAAAGAGGTTTACTAACTTACGGTCTGATCTATGAACTTTACTGGCGCTATTTGTTGCCTAACCATAGATATCAACAGCATTTACAGCGTCGCTATCAGGCAATTTTTGCTGACGATCTTGATGATTACCCGGCGATCGCTCGTGACTTGTTTGAGCTAATGTTAGATCGAGGGGCTTCTGCTGTATTTACCTATAACCCTGATGGCAAAATACGCCTGGGCTTAAATGCCGACCCAGACTATCTAGAGGGTTTAGCTGCTCGCTGTGAGCAAGTAGAATTATCTATGCCTATCAATAGTAATTTGGCAGTTGAGTTTGCTGATACGGCAGTAGATTTAGTCACTGAAAGAGCTTATCTAATTACTGCACCAGATAGCATTCAGTCTTTACAAACGATCTCCCGCGCTGAATTACTCCGAAAAACTGCCGAGATTATTATTCAAGCCGTTCAAAAGAAGGAAATTGAACCTTCAGAAATAGCCATTATTGCCCCTGGTTTAGATGAAATTGCTCGCTATAGCTTCATAGAGATTCTCTCAGCCCAGGGTATTGCTATAAAACCTCTTAATGAACAACGCCCCATCATTAGTTCTCCTCTGGTCAGAAGCTTACTAACTTTACTTTGCTTAGTCTATGCTGATTTAGGTCGCTTAGTAGAAAGAGATTCTATTGCCGAAATGCTGACCGTATTTAGCCAAAAAACCCAAGCTGGGAAGTTAGTCTCCCAAATCGATCCAGTGAGGGCAGGACTAATTGCTGACTATTGCTATCATGTCGATCCTGAATCTCCTTATCTATCTTCTGTAGAAACCTTTCCCCGTTGGGATCGGTTGGGACATCAAGCCACAAATGCATACCAGGAAATAGTTCAATGGATTGAAGCAAGTAAAGAGCGACAAAGAAAACAAAGTTTTATCACGCCAACTATTCTATTATCAGAGGCAATTAAAGACTTTTTAGGTAATGGCAAATATCTGACCAGTGACAAAATAGCAGTTTTAAGAGAATTAATGGAAACCGCTCAACATTTCTGGGAAGTAGATCGCCGACTAAGACAAAATGAACCCAGTTTCCAAACCCAAACGACAACCACAGCTCAATTTATTCAACTATTACGTCGCGGTACAATTACCGCTAATCCCAGACCACTCAGCCAATTTCCCAGCAACTCTAATGCTGTGACCCTAGCTACGATCTTCCAATATCGCTCTCTGCGCTCGTCCCATCGTTGGCAATTTTGGCTCGATGCCAGTTCACCACTTTGGTCCCAGGGTGGTGCAGCCACTCTTTTTGCAGCTCCTTTATTCTGGAAACAATGGAACGGAAAAACTTGGATGCCCGAAGATGAATACGAGATGGATAAACAGCGTTTACAGCGTATTTTGCGAGATCTTTTAGGTCGAGCAGAAGCCAGAATATTTCTCTGTCACAGTGATTTAGGAGTTAATGGCACAGAACAAGCGGGAGCTTTATTGCCTTTAGTTCATGGAGCAAGTCAATTTATTAAAGTTTTGTAAAAAGATTGGTGATATTGCTATAGAGCTTTTCTACTACTGTATCGTCAACGCTTAAAATAGTTAGATTAATCGGGGATTTCGCAGGTTGAGGAATAAAGATAGGGTATTAAAATGAAGAGTTAAAATAACCTCTGAATGGATATCCAAGTTAAAAACTTAGACCACCTAGGTATAGTAGCAGGAATCGTTGACCAAATAGGATTAGTTGAAGAAATAGATAAGCAAATAGAGCAACATCCCCAACAAATCATCAGCACAGGACAAGTGGTGAAAGCTATGATTCTCAATGGATTAGGGTTTGTCAGTGCACCGCTGTACTTATTTAGTGAGTTTTTCGTTGGCAAAGCAACGGAACATCTTTTAGGAGAGGGGATTAAACCAGAACATCTGAATGATGACCGAATTGGAAGAGCTTTGGATAGCTTGTCGAATCAAGGATTAACGACCTTATTCACTAGCATTGCGATGTTAGCCCATCAAAGATTTAACCTTTTGACCAAGAGTCTACATCTAGATTCGAGTAGCTTTAGTTTGGAGGGAAGCTATGAAATAGAAACCGCAGATGAATCAACCGAATCAACCGAATCAATCGAATCCGTCAAGATAACTTACGGCTACTCCAAAGATCATCGACCAGATTTAAAACAATTCATGATGGATGTTATCTGTACAGGAGATGGAGATGTCCCCCTGTTTGTGAGGATAGGAAATGGAAACGAATCCGACCGTGCTGTTTTTGCTCAATTGATCGAGCAATTTAAACAGGAATGGAATCTGGATAGTATCTACGTTGCTGACAGTGCGCTTTACAGTTCAGCAAATATTCAACAACTGGGAGAGTTAAACTGGATTACCCTTGTCCCTCGAAGTATAAAAACCGCCAAAATCTTAGCTGAATCAATCGAAGGCGAGGTGTTGGTTGAGAGCAAAATTCCAGGTTATCGTATTGCATCATGTTGTTGCGATTATGGAGGAGTTCATCAACGTTGGCTAATTATTGAAAGTGAAAAGCGTCTTAATAGCGATCTCAAGCAACTCGAAAAGCGACTAACAAAACAACTTAAAATAGCGACAAGTGAACTTAAGTCACTGATGAGACAAGATTTTGCCTGTGCTGCCGATGCCAAAAAAGCGGCGGAAAAACTTAGCCGCAACTGGAAATATCATTCCTTAGAATTAATCGACATTGAGACTGATGCTCACTACACAAAGGCAGGACGACCTAGGAAAAATCAGTCTCCTGAACATTTTACCTATCGTATCAAGGCTCAAGTTGTTCCTGTAGATGAGGTAATTGAGATTGCCAGAAGACAAGCAGGAAGGTTTGTTCTCGCTACTAATGTTCTCGATGAGAAGATTCTGACTAATGATGAGATTTTAACTGAATATAAAGGTCAGCAAAGTTCGGAAAGGGGTTTCCGATTCTTGAAAGATCCTCTGTTTTTTACTTCGAGTGTCTTTTTGAATACTCCTCGGCGAGTGGCAGCCCTGGCAATGGTTATGGGTTTGTGTTTGCTAGTTTATACTCTCGGTCAACGTCAATTAAGACAAGTCTTAGCTCATTCCGAGCAGACTATTCCCAACCAACTCAAGAAACCCACCTCTACTCCTACACTAAGATGGGTATTTCAGTGTTTTCAGGCGGTTCATCTTGTTCATTTGAATCATCAAATACAAGTTTCTAATCTTACTGACACCCGACTGAAGATCTTACGGTTTTTTGGAAACCCTTGCCAAAAATATTATTTAATCTGCTGACTGACCTGCGAAATGTCCGATTAATCACCCCAATTTTGAAGATAATTGATTGCTAATTCAGCAGGGGTATCATTTTTGAGGTTAATTTTTTTGTTGAAGGTTAGATAGAGATCATTAAGGATAGATATATCTTCAATAAGTAAGCGATCGCGAAATATATTGGCTATTTTCGGAAATCCAATCAGTTTCTGCCACCAGCTAAATTCAAAATCTATGTAACTATCTAAACATAGTATGGTGCTATGAGGGGACTCTGGATATATAGTGACGATGCCTAAAACAAGCTGTCCTCTATAATCTAAAGTGATAACTGCCAGACTTGGTAAAAATGTATTGAAACACTGTACATATACATTGTCAACTAGCAAGCTCATCTTATTTCTTTTGGCATCTGGATCGTCACGTTTGTACTGAATTAGTTGCCAAGCAAGTTTATTTTCATCCTGAGTTAAATTATTTATTTTTATCTCTTGTGTCAGCATAGTATCCCGATGACTACCTGCAAAATGCTCCCCATCATGTATATTCCAAATAGCTTGGAGAATATTGCAATCAACTGATTCTGAGCGAGAATAAATATGCTTAAGTCCGTTTATCTGTAGTTGCGAATGGGATTTCGGTAGATAAGGAACATTACTATAATCGGGAATAGGTAGTTTTGGTTCAATTGGTTCAGAAACTAATTTTCCATCTTGTTCTTGCCAACTAAGTCCATAAGTCCAAACTAAACTATCAACAATTTGTAACGGTAATACTTGCTGTATAGCTTGATTGGAAATATTACCATCGATAATTACTTTACCATCGCCTAAAAATTGGACTTTATTACCGTGATAAGGACAAGCTAAACAGTTATTTCCCTGAAAATCTACAATATAACCGCCTTTAGCTAGATTTGCTCCAGCATGAGGACAAATATTGTCTAAAGCATTTAAATTACCCGATTCATCTTTCCAAATTACGTAATCATGATCGAGAAGAGTAATTAGTTTAGGTTGATTAATTTCAAAGCTGTCATATCTTCCTAAACACCAAGGCGCACCTTCATACATTTGAGTTTGTGTTTGGGTGTTAGTTTCAATCACGATCGCTGGTATTCTTTTTGCAATGTTTTCACCACCAGTATGAAAAGTTTGCTGGATAATTAGCTTGTAAATTCTGCGTATTTTTGGATATTCCAACTATTTGTTGGGATTGTCTTTGGTTGAATGCTGATTTCCTTCTGAAGAAGTAATGAACATTAGCTTGACGCCATGTTCGGAAAATTGCCGATGCCAAACTTCTTTCGGAACAGTGAATATATCGCCTGCTGAAAGAGATATTTCAGTTCTATTTTCCTTTGCTAAAAGAGTAACTTCCACATTACCGTCAATAACTTGTAGATATTCATCATCAGGATGAAGTTCCCAAGGGGTTTCCCCAATAAAATTCACCATTCCATATATACATTGATTAAATGTTCCCAGAAACCGCATTGATTTTTCTGCATCATTTTCGCTCGTTTTGTCAGCAATTTGAAGTTGCTTCAGGGTTTCTATTTCTGAAATGTTGGTAACATTCATAATGTTTAATTTCTTGATTCAGTGAGTCACAGATTTATTATGACAAAATTCAAACAAACAGTACAAAACTACTCAAAAAATTTACTATCTAAGGAAATTTCTAAATACTCGCTCTGGAATCAATATAATAACTGCGCTAGTTTTTTCTCTTCTTAAACTGTTGTGAAAAAGTTTTGGGCGTAACACCCATTAGACGTTTGAAATGACGATGAAGATGACTTTGATCTACAAAACCTACTTGAGTTGCTGTCTCGGCAATAGATAATCCCTGCTTGAGTAAGCCTTTGGCTCGTTCGATACGACAGCGAATAACATATTGATGGGGGGTAATGCCCGTCGTTTCTTTAAAAAGCTGGGAAAAATATTGGGGACTCATTTGTACCACAGTTCCTAATTCTTTTAAACTTAAGTCGCGATCTAGATAAGCATAAATATAGTCAATTACTTGTTGTAATTTATATTTAGGTAGCTTTCCTGCTATACATTCAGAAAGATTTGGGCGATTAGTTGAATAATGTTCTAGTAAATGAAGAATGAGGGCATTAATTAAAGTCTCGGCATAAAGACGACTGCTGGTGCCATGTTTAGTTAAAACGGATTTAAGTGCTACTCCAATCTGATAAATAAGGGGATCGGGAGTTGCAAACTGAGGCAAAAGTTCAACACAGTCAGGATCGACTACTTCGTAAATAGTCTGAGCAAAAACTGTAGGATTGATCGCGATGGTAAGTGCGCCACCTTCGTGATTCCATGCTACTTGATGACTTGTGTTGGCAGGGACAATGACACAATCTCCTTGAATATTTTGTTCTCGTACTAAACGTCCGTTAATAGTTCTTTCTGTTTGAACAAATGATGGCATATTAGTATAAATTCCCAGACAATGTTGTTTGACTGAAATTTTAGGTATTTCTCCTGGAGGATATTGATCGTAGGCAATTACTAGATCGTTCCAGCCAACGGACATACTAGAAACAAGAGGCGATCGCTTAAAAATACGTTTATAACCTTCTTCTTTTTCCTTAGAAAAATTAATCGAGAGAGAAGGCTCTAAGTTGTTCTGCATCTTCAATTTAGGTTTGGATGAAAATAATTATAAATTTCCTGAGCTAAATTTGGTCCGATCCCAGACACTTCAGTTAACTTTTCCACGGAAGCCTCACGAATATAATCAATAGAGTGAAAATGAGCTAAGAGTTGCTTTTGACGATGGAAACCTAAACCAGGAATTTCTGCTAAGCGCGATCGCCTGCTACTTTTTAGTCTCTGTTGACGATGGAAACTAACAGCAAACCGATGGGACTCATCTCTTACCCGTCTTAGTAATTGAACTCCAGGTTGTTCAGCATCCGTATCTAAAGGCTTAGACTCTCCTGGTAAAAAAATTTCTTCTCTTTTTTTCGCCAGACTAACTACTTTGACTACTTCTAATAGGTTCAGATCTTGCAGTACTTTAACCACTGAAGATAATTGTCCTTTACCACCATCAATCATCACTAAATCTGGAAAATCCTGATCCCCACCTCTCTCCTTTGATAAGGGGGGAATTTGCGCATACTTGCGAAAGCGACGACCAAGGACTTCTGCCATACTAGCAAAGTCATCAGAGTGTCCTATTTTGACATCGGGGTTTTTAATTTTGTAATGACGATAATGTTGTTTTGCGGGTACACCATCCACAAAAACAACCTGAGAAGCGACAGCATTTGATCCCTGGACATGGGAAATATCATAACCTTCGATTCTTTTAGGTAATTCAGATAAATCAAGAATAGCTGCCAAATCTTCTAATGCTTTATAGTTGCGATCGCTTACTCGTTGAGTTCGTTCTAATTCATAGTTGGCATTACGTTCTACCATTTCGATTAGTTCAGCCTTGATTTGTCTTTGGGGATTAACTAAGCTAACCTTTCTACTTTTTTTATTACTCAACCAGTCCGTTAATATTTCTCCATCAGGTAATTCATGTTGTACCAGAATTTCGGTGGGGATTTCTACTGCCTCCACAGTGGAATAATGTTCCTCCAATACCCGTTGTAAAATTGCCCCAGGTAAACCAGATTGAGCATCGGCAAAGAAACCCAAACGCCCTACTAATTTACCTGCACGAATTTGAAATAATTGAATACAGCAGTGTTTATCGTCCGCAGCCAAAGCGATCGCATCACGGGAAACAGTATCATCGGGTAAGGAAACTTTCTGGTCGGCATTAAGACTGTAGAGGGCTTTGATCTGATCGCGGAATTTAGCCGCTTTCTCAAATTCCAATCTTTCTACCGCCTTCTCCATCTGGGATTCTAGAGTATTAACTAATTCATCACTCCGACCCTGAAACACCATCGCCACTTTTTGGACGATTTTATGATATTCCTCAGGAGTAATTAAAGACTGACAAACTCCAGGACATTTACCTAGATCGTAATTAAGACAAGGACGATCTTTAAACAAGGGCTTACGACGTTGACGTAGAGGAAAAACACGCTTAATTATATGCAGAGTATAACGCAGTAGACGAGTATCTACATAAGGACCATAATAGCGATCGCGCTGCTTAGTAGCCCGACGCTTACGAGTAATAAAGATGCGGGGATAGTCTTCTGACCAAGTAATGCACACATAAGGATATTTTTTATCATCCTTAAGCAATACATTATAGTAAGGTTGATGTTTTTTGATTAAGTTGGCTTCTAGTGCTAAAGATTCAGCTTCCGTATCGGTGACAATAAACTCAATCTCCGCTACTTGACGCACCATCATCGCGATTCTGTCGCTTAGTTTTTGAGCAGAGCGAAAATAAGAACGAACACGCGATCTCAATTTCTTGGATTTACCAATATATAAAATATCGCCATTACCACTGCGCATGAAATACACTCCTGGTTCGGAGGGTATCTCCTTCAGGCGAATTTCTAGCTGTTCTGGTTCTTTTAGTAATAGTTTCGTTTCTGTCGATGCTGTCATAGGTTATGAGTTAATCCCTATGATGATGATAGAAAACTTTGACCGAAAAAGCTGCCAGCTCTTAGCCTGTTACTAGAAGTATAATATTGCCACAAAGAACTCTACAATGCTCACAATTCTGTCAACTAAATCTTCAAGTTGACGAGAAGATTCATGACTCTTGAGGATTTCGCAACGAGATGAGTAGAAAAATAATGGTCAGAGGGATTCCTGAAAAAAAGTATAGTCCCAAGCGATAACTGCCAAATAGTTCATTAAATATCGCTAGGAGGGATGGACCAGTTGCGCTGGCAATCACTAGAGTCATCATTTCAACTCCAGAGATCGCACCAAGGTGTTGACGCCCAAAATAACGCGGCATAGTTACTGCTGATAGTGTCCCAAAACATCCACCACTGATACCCAATCCTACAATCGCAACTATCCGCAGCACCGCACTATCTAAGTGTGCCATACCGCTAATCCCAAAGGCTTCAAAGATCATCATACCGATAAACAAGACCCTCAATTGGGTTCTATCTGAGACTATACCCATAAAATAGCTTGTCAGCATCGAAAAAATGGCGATGGGTAAAAAGATGGCAACAGTCTGTTTTTGCGGCAACCCCACAGAAGCACCGATATCCACAATATGAAAAGTAATACCAGTTATGGTCAGAGCTTGAGATGCCAGAGCCAGTGTGACAGCCCAAAATGCAAGCGTCCGCAGAGCTTCTGATCTTGTGAAGTCGCGAGTAGGAGAAACGTTACGTTGAGATGTTTTCGATACTGTTGAATGCTCAGATGGGGTTGATAAGGTATTGGGTGAATCAGAGGATTTAGTTGCAGGAGTAGTAACTGGAAAACCGGCAGCGACAGAAGCGGAGGAAAGTCCATCCATTACCATGCCACACTCTTCTGGATTATCTCGATAAAATAACCAGCCAATTGTTCCCATGCCAAGACCAACTAGTACCGCTAGACTTAGCCATGCTCCACGCCAACCAAATTGATCGATAAAAAAGCTAAGTAGCAGAGGCGCCGCTGAAAAACCACAGGATACAAATACACTAGCGGTTCCCGATGCGATACCTCGACGACGATTAAACCACTTACCAAGGGTGGTGCGACTTACCATCGTTAACATCCCTTGACCACTAAACCTTAGGCTGATAAAGCCAATACACAAGAAGATAAAGGCGATCGCTCTAGAGGAGTTAAGGGATAATGCAGCGCTTGTCCATTGAGCTAGGCGATCGCTCATACTTAGATAAATCAGTGTTATGGACAGCCAAATAGATGCACCTATCACTACCAAGCGAGCCCCAAACCGATCAATAAATACGCCTCCAAAAGGTAATAGTAATCCGCTGGTAAGGGTACCAATAAGATAGGCATTACTTAGGGTTAATCGGGATAGTCCAGTGGCGGCAATCAAGTGATCGGTAAAGACACTCACTCCAGCAGTCTGACCAGGAATGCTCATGATAATCCCGATGGTGGTCACTACCAAAATTACCCAGCCATAAAAAACTGGGAGGGTTTGAGGCTGAAACGGAAAATCTGGCTGCATAGCGGGAGTTTGATTAAGGCGATGAAGTATCGCCTTAAGCGGATGTAAATACTTAGCCTGTGATGGGTTACGGAAAAATCTCAGAATGACCTACCTGTGGACTAGCGCCATAGTAAACTAAAGGGTAATGGTGTGCCCATATGTGAGTGTGCCATTATTTTCAATAAATTACGAGTTCCCTAGTATAGCTACTATTGATTGTTAGCTTCAAAACAAAATTCTCAGTAATTTTTCTGAATATTATTTATCAAATGCTATGTTATCGTGATGCAGTCAGATAACACTCCGTTAATATACGGCAGAATTATCTCTAAAGGCTGAGTAGAAGTTAGATAAAAAGCTTCATGGATATCATTCAAACAAATATTCCCGATGTTTTAATCATTGAACCCAAGGTGTTTGGTGATGATCGCGGCTTTTTTATGGAAAGCTTTAACGAAAAAACTTTTAAAGCGAAAACTGGAGTTACCAGTACATTTGTGCAAGATAATCACTCTCGCTCGGCTAAAAATGTTTTGCGAGGATTGCACTATCAAATTAAACAATCTCAAGGAAAACTAGTCAGAGTAGTCTTAGGAGAAGTATATGATGTAGTGGTGGATATCCGTAAAAGTTCACCAACTTTTGGACAGTGGAGTGGTTGTATTCTCAGTGAAGCAAACAAGCGACAGCTGTGGGTGCCACCTGGATTCGCTCATGGCTTTGTAGTATTGTCTGATATGGCAGATTTTCTCTATAAAACTACCGATTATTATGCTCCTGAATACGAACGTTCGATTCTGTGGAACGATCCGCAACTTAATATAGATTGGCAAATAACAGAAGAGCCAATCTTGTCGGCGAAAGATCAGGCAGGTAAACCTTTAGATCAAGCTGAGGTGTTTGCGTGACCAAGATATTATTGACAGGAATTACAGGGCAAGTTGGTCAAGAGTTGCAACAGACCCTTACTTCGATAGGAGAGGTGATAGGTGTTAATCGTCATGAACTTGATTTAGGTCAACCAGACCAAATTCAACACAGGATTGCAGAGATCAAACCTCATGTAATAGTTAATGCTGCTGCCTATACCGCTGTGGACAAGTCAGAAACCGAAACTGAATTGGCTATGGCAATTAATGCCGAGGCACCCAAGGCGATCGCTCAAGTAGCTCAAGATATCGGTGCCACTGTGGTTCATATCTCAACCGACTATGTATTTAATGGTCAAAATCATACTCCTTATTTAGAGACAGACCAAACCGATCCTTTGGGTGTATATGGTAATTCCAAACTTTTAGGAGAAGAAGGGGTTAGAAAAAACTGCGATCGCCATATCATTCTCCGTACTGCTTGGGTATATGGTTCCAGAGGACATGGTAACTTTATCAAAACCATGCTCAGATTGGGAGCAGATAGAGAAGAATTGAAGGTAGTTGCGGATCAAATAGGTAGTCCTACTTGGTCTTACGATATTGCCGTAGCGATTACTCAGTTACTCGAAAAATATCTAAATAATTTAGCAACGGATGGGACTTATAACTTTACCAGTAGTGGGGTTGCTAGTTGGTACGATCTAGCTGTGGCTATTTTTGCTGAAGCGAAACAACTGGGGTTTCCCTTGAAGATTAAAAGAGTCTTGCCAATTACTACAGCTGAATATCCGACCCCAACTCAACGTCCTGCCTATTCGGTTTTATCCAAAGTCAAAATTACGGAAACATTAGGAGTTTATCCTCCCCATTGGCGAGAATCTCTCAGGAAAATGCTATCTGAATGGCGATCTCTAAAAGATTACTAATTACTAATTACTGATTACTGATTACTGATAAAAATGAAAGCGATTATTCTCTCTGGTGGTAAAGGTACAAGGTTACGTCCTCTAACTTATACAGGTGCAAAGCAGCTCGTTCCCGTAGCTAATAAACCAATCCTTTGGTATGGCATTGAATCCATTGTGGCCGCAGGAATTACGGAAATTGGCATTATTATTAGTCCAGAAACAGGGGGAGAAGTACAGTCGAAGACAGGGAATGGCGATCGCTTTGGAGCACAGATTACTTATATTAAGCAAGAGCAACCTTTAGGACTTGCCCATGCGGTAAAAGTTGCTCAACCTTTTTTAGGAGACTCGCCTTTCGTGATGTATCTAGGAGATAATTTGGTTCAAAGTGAGTTAGACCTATTCTTAGATAAATTTAAATCTCAACATTTAGATGCTTTAACTTTACTCTGTGAGGTAGAAAATCCCAGTGCGTTTGGGGTAGCTAAAGTTGATAGTGACGGTAATGTACTGGAACTGATTGAAAAACCGAAAAATCCACCTTCAAATCTGGCATTAGTGGGAGTTTATTTATTTTCTCCAGAAATTCATCATGCGATCGCGAATATTCAGCCATCGGCCAGAGGTGAATTAGAAATTACGGATGCGATCCAGTATCTTATTGACAAGCAAAAGAGTGTGGCATCTTTTCAGCTATCAGGATGGTGGCTCGATACAGGGAAAAAAGACGATCTTCTGGCAGCCAACCAAATTATTTTAGATACTTGTTTAGAGTTAACCATTGAGGGGGCAATAGATGAACCAAGTAAAATTAGTGGTCGAGTTCACATAGGAAAGGGTTCTCAAATAATCAACTCTATGATTCGTGGACCTGTAACCATTGGTGACAATTGTCAGATTACTAATTGTTTTATTGGTCCTTACAGTAGCATTGCTGATAATACGACTCTGATAGACATTGACTTAGAACATAGTGTGATTCTCCAAGGAGCAACTTTAGAAGGAATTAACGATCGCATTGTCGATAGTTTAGTCGGGGAAAGGGCACATCTTAAAGCTGCACCCCAACGTCCTAAAGCATTGCGTTTTATGGTTGGTGATGACTCAACGATTGAGTTAACGTGAGTTGGGTAATCGAAAGCTGAGAGCTGAGAGCTTTGTTTAGTAAGAGGTAAGAAGTAATTTTTATGCAACAGGACAGTAATAGAACCCCCCGTAAAATATTGATTACCGGAGGAGCAGGTTTTATCGGCTCTAACTTTGTCCATCATTGGTGTAAAAGCTATCCAAGCGATCGCGTAGTGGTTTTGGATGCCTTGACCTATGCGGGGAACAAACTGAATTTGGCTAGTTTGGAGAGTAATCCTAACCTAAAGTTTGTTCAAGGAGATATTTGCGATCGCACTTTAGTAGACAATCTTTTAGAGTCGGAAGATCTTGATACGGTAGCTCATTTTGCTGCTGAATCTCATGTAGACCGTTCTATCTTAGGACCTGGAGCTTTCGTACAGACTAACGTAGTAGGAACTTTTACCTTGCTAGAAGCCTTTCGTCAACGCTGGAATAAACGAGAGCAACCCCAGAGCGATTGCTTTTTGCACGTTTCCACAGATGAAGTATATGGTAGCTTAGAAGCTGATGATCCAGCCTTTACAGAAACAACCCCCTATACTCCCAATAGCCCTTATTCAGCTTCAAAAGCAGGAAGCGATCACTTAGCTCGGGCATATTTCCATACCTACGGTATGCCTACTATAATTACCAACTGCTCAAATAATTATGGTCCTTATCATTTCCCCGAAAAGTTAATTCCTTTAATGTGTATTAACATTCTGCTGGGTAAACCTCTGCCTGTATATGGTGATGGACAAAATATTCGAGATTGGCTTTTTGTTGAAGATCATTGTCGCGCTCTAGATATCGTGATTCATCGCGGTAAACCAGGCGAAACCTATAACGTAGGTGGCAATAACGAAGTCAAAAATATCGACTTGGTGAAACAACTATGTGAACTGATGGATGAGCTGGCACCAGATTTACCTGTTCGCCCCGCTAAAAAATTAATTACCTTTGTCAAAGATCGTGCTGGACATGACCGTCGTTATGCCATTGATGCGAGCAAAATTAAACGAGAATTAGGCTGGACTCCTCAAGAGACAGTAGCAGGAGGTTTACGGCGTACTGTCGAATGGTATTTGGCTAACCGTGACTGGTGGCAACCTTTACTAAGTGACGAATATAAAAGTTATTATCAAAAAGTTTACAGCAAATGAAAGCCCACGTCATTCATGCGTGGGATGGTCTAACCACGAGTTTTTTGTTGAGCGATATCTCTCTCGATCATAGCCAATGAAACATTTCCTGCGGTTGAACAGAAATAGCTTAAGCGTCCACATTGAAGGCATTTTTAGTAATTAGGTAAATTCTTGTTTCAAGTATCTAGCAGTATAGCCTTTAACTTTGTGCATCACTTGAGATGGCGAAATTGTGGGTGAGCAGTTTAAAAAAGCATGAACATGGTCGGGCATCACTTCTAATGCCACTACGATTAAGTCACTATCTTGGCAAGCTTCGTGTATCAAAACTTTTAGTCGCTGTTCGATTAATCCTTAGAGTACTTTTCTACGCCGTCTTGGACACCAGACAAAATGATAGTTAATCAATGTAACTGAAGTATTTTTGAGGGCGCGTGGCTGTGGATTCGCCGCAGCCTTTATGTCGCCCGTATGCCGATATTCTTGTCCCATATTATGTTTTAAGCGTGTCTTTTGGATTGTACAATAGACACATACCACAAGGGCACAACGTGAAGACTTATAAATTCAAGCTTTACCAACATAAGCGAAACAGGCATTTGCATCGCACAATTAATGCAGCGGGACACGTATACAACCACTGCATCGCGTTGCATAAACGCTACTACAGCTTGTTTGGCAAGCATCTGAATAAAAATAAGTTGATGAAACACATAGCCCAACTCAGGCACAAGAATGAGTACTGGCAACTGGTAGGCTCTCAAGCCGTACAAAATATCGTGCAGCGTATAGATAGAGCATATCAGCTATTTTTCAAACATCATCAAAGGGGAGTTAGACCGCCAAATTTTAGAAAAAGAATAAAGTACAAATCGTTCACATTGAAACAGGCTGGCTATAAGTTTCTAGACAGTAATCGCTTGAGAATAGGGAAACGCATTTTCAAGTTCTGGAAAAGCCGAGAGATTGAAGGGAAAATTAAAACGGTCACTATTAAACGAAATCCCCTAGGAGAGCTGTTTGTGTTTGTAGTGACAGACTGTGCAGACCAAATATCAGCAATCATGACAGGTAAAAGTGCGGGTTTTGATTTCGGTCTCAAGGTTTTTCTCAGTTGCTCGGATTCTACAGAAGTCAAATCACCATTTTTTCTTAAGCAATCTTTGAAACAGCTCGCGTCTGCTAGTCGTAAGCATTCTCATAAAAAACGAGGTTCAAACAGCAAAGAAAAAGCTAGGCAAAATCTGGTCAGAGTGCATGAAAAAGTAGTCAATCGTCGCGCTGACTGGTTCTGGAAATTAGCACATCAGCTAACGGATAAGTTGGATTATCTGTTCTTTGAAACTCTTAACCTCAAGGGGATGCAACGACTATGGGGAAGAAAAATTGGCGATTTAGCATTAGCTCAGTTCCTAAAAATCTTAGAATTTGTAGCAGAAAAGAAAGGCAAAATAGTTAGCTATATTGACCGTTGGTATCCAAGCACTAAAACTTGTTCCGAGTGTTATTTTGTTATAGATAAGCTAGGTTTGAACGAGCGTTATTGGGTTTGTCCGAGTTGCTCTACCAAGCATGGACGAGACTCAAACGCTAGCCAAGTAATTTTGAGAGTCGGGGCTTCGACTCTGAGGGTAGGAAATGTCAGTCTGTCTCAGACAGCAATTTCCGCTTGAGCCTCGAATCCCACTGCTTCTAGCTGTGGGAGTAGGTCAATCTTGAATTAGGGCGACTCATTAATTTGAGGGCAAATTAATCAAAATCAGTCTGAAAGGTTAAGAACTTCCTAGCAGTTGATAACCTAGGAATTCCTATAGACCTGTAAAATTAACTTTATATTTTCCTAATGTTTACTGCTTTTGGGGAGAAAATCTTGAGATTGCCTCAAAACGCTTATCTACTGGTGTTTAGACTAAAACAGTAAACTAAACCATAGCTCATGATGGTGATGTAATTAGGAGTATGTAGTTTAAATCAACTGTTATTAAAGCTCTATTTTTGGGATATTTCTATGAACATACGTACTGTTTCCACAACTCCTTTTTCGGATCAAAAACCAGGAACATCAGGATTGCGTAAATCTGTCAAAGTTTTCCAAAAACCACACTATTTAGAAAACTTCGTTCAATCAATTTTTGATTCTTTAGAAGGCTGCGAGGGTCAAACCATAGTTTTGGGTGGCGATGGTCGTTATTACAATCGTGAAGCGATTCAAGTCATCATGAAAATGGCTGCTGCCAATGGTATCGGGAGAATTCTAGTTGGCAAAGGTGGAATTATGTCCACTCCTGCCGCCTCAGCAATTATTCGTCAGTATCAAGCGTTTGGAGGAATTGTACTCTCCGCGAGTCATAATCCTGGTGGTCCAGACGGAGACTTTGGAATTAAGTACAATATTACTAATGGTGGACCGGCACCAGAGAAAGTTACCGAGGCAATTTTTGCCCGTTCCCAAGTGATCGACAGCTATAAAATTTTAGAAGCAGACGATATTAACTTAGATAAGCTGACGGTGACGCGCTTAGGAGAAATGAGTGTAGAAGTTATCGATCCAGTAGAACCTTATGCACGTTTGATGGAGTCCTTGTTTGATTTTGACAAGATTCGTCAACTAGTCAAGAATGACTTTGCGATGTGTATTGATTCTATGCACGCCGTTACTGGTACTTATGCTAAAGATATCTTTGAAAAACGTTTGGGTGCAGCAGAGGGAACGGTACAGAATGGAGTTCCTTTAGAAGATTTTGGTGGCGGACATCCAGATCCTAACTTGGTTTATGCCCATGACTTAGTAGAGATCATGTTTGGTCAGAATGCCCCAGATTTTGGTGCTGCTTCCGATGGCGATGGCGATCGCAATATGATCTTGGGTAATAACTTTTTTGTTACTCCCAGTGATAGCTTAGCGGTACTAACAGCTAATGCCACTTTAGTACCAGGATATAAGGATGGTCTTGCTGGTGTTGCCCGTAGTATGCCTACCAGTGAAGCCGTAGATCGAGTAGCAGAAAAGCTGAATATTAGTTGCTATGAAACTCCAACAGGTTGGAAGTTCTTTGGTAACTTATTAGATGCGGACAAAGCTACTCTCTGTGGGGAAGAAAGCTTTGGTACTGGTTCCAATCATGTTCGTGAAAAAGATGGGTTATGGGCAGTATTATTTTGGTTAAATATTTTAGCTGTTCGGGGAGAATCTGTAGAGGCGATCGTCAAAGAACACTGGAAAACTTACGGACGCAATTTCTATTCTCGTCATGACTACGAAGAAGTAGATAAAGAACGGGCTACGCAACTAATGGAACGTTTGCGGGGTATGGTAAGTACAATGCCTGGTAAAAAGTTTGGCAACTATGAGGTCAAATATGCCGATGATTTTAGCTACCAAGATCCTGTAGATGGTAGCGTTAGCCAAAAACAAGGACTTCGCATCGGCTTTACCGATGGTTCACGAATTGTATTCCGTCTTTCTGGTACAGGTACCAAAGGAGCAACTCTGAGGGTATATATCGAAAGTTATGAACCTGATGCCAGTAAACACAACACAGAAACTCAGAAAGCTTTAAAACCTCTGATTGATCTGGCACAAGAGATTGCTCAAATCAAGGAATATACTCAACGCGATGAGCCTACCGTAATCACGTGACTTCTCCTACACTGAGGCTTCGCGTACAGGTGTAGGCTTCTGAAAACCTCGTAAGATAGTCAGAACTTCCTTTAGGGTACTATTAGTTGTAGAACTAGTTACAACCCGATTCCCCTTACAGCGTTTTATAGTGGGGTACAAGTCCAGCCCCACTCTCTTGATATTGATCCCAGCATTAATATCACGATCAATCAAGAGTTTTAATTCTTCATCCCAATACTCCCTGTACGATTGCGCTCCCACCAATCAAATCTTTCTCCTAGTTGACGGTTATACCAATAACGACAAATACGCAGCCAACTATTGAGCATTAATTTCTGCTCCGTAGTCGGTTTTACTTTGTACTGGTAGTTATAAAGCACAATCAGTGTTCATTTATGATATACACTGATAATAGCACAACTTGTCATTTCTATCGATGTACAAAGATTTTATCTCTAGAGGACGTTCTGTATCTGATATTAAAATCCACTTGGTTTTGACTACCAAATATAGACGTAAAGTATTTACTGCTCAAATGATTAACAGGCTTCATGAAATATTTGAATCTTTGCTAGACAAGTGGGATTGCAAAATAGTGGAATTTAATGGAGAAGAAGACCACGTTCATCTGCTTTTTCAATATCATCCAGAAATTCAATTGAGTAAGTTAGTTAATAGCCTCAAAAGTGTATCTAGCAGAAAATTAAGACAAGAGTTTTTACCAGAACTAGAAAAAACATACTATAAAAAGAAAGTAGTCTGGAACAGTAGTTATTTCTTAGCATCATGCGGAGGTGTAACCATTTCTACTTTGAAAAAGTATATAGAAAATCAAGATTCGCCCATTGTAAGTTTGTTACTGGCGATTCATCCCACGCTGATTGCTATTGTAATACAGGCGTGGAGCTTCTCGCAATCGAGC
Source organism: Pleurocapsa sp. PCC 7319 (assembly GCF_000332195.1). NCBI lineage: Bacteria > Bacillati > Cyanobacteriota > Cyanophyceae > Pleurocapsales > Pleurocapsaceae > Pleurocapsa > Pleurocapsa sp. PCC 7319. Next base: position 1,261,938 of record NZ_KB235922.1, on the reverse strand, counting down.
TAAAAAAAATCAACTTAAATCCCTTCTATCAAAAGAGTTTTAGAAATTAACAACAACAACTTGTTATCGAAAAAATTCAAGCGCAGTTCAAAAACCAGCCAGAAAAATCTGACAAAATTATTGATTCTTCCTGGTAATTTACTGTGTTGCATTCGTAGCGTGCGACATGTGTGTCAACTAAGTGCCAGCATTATATATCCACTCTAAGTTGAGATACTTGCCGATTAAATTAAGCAACTTTACATCATCAATTGGTTTGGTTAGAAAATCATCACAACCTACACTACGACTTTGCTTCTCTACTTGCTCAAAACTACTGGCAGAAATAGCAATAATGGGAATTTGTTCAAAATCAATTTTTTTCCTCAGTTCAGAAATTAGAGTAAAGCCAGTTCTAATGGGCATAAACAAATCAGTTAAAATCAGATCGGGTTTATTTTGCAAGGCAATTTCTAATGCCTGATGTCCATTTTTAGCAGTCATGACTTTAAAACCCAAAGGTTCGAGTAGGTCAACGAATAATAATCGACTTGTTAGTGTGTCATCTACAATCAAGATAGTCTTTTGACCACCTTGATATCCACTGACTTCGTCAACCGCTTCAGTTTCGATTTCTGAAGTTACTTTAATTTCAGGTAATACCACATCAAACCAAAATCTTGAACCTTCGTTTAGTTTGGTAGCAACCTTAAGTTTTCCACCCATCAAATCTATTAATTGTTGGCAAATTGCCAGTCCTAAACCAGTGCCAAATCCTCTCGCAGCTAATTCACCCGCCTGCTCAAAAGGCTGAAAAATATTGTTTAAATCTTGGTAAGCAATTCCCACTCCTGTATCGATCACGGCAAAACGCAAACTTACTTGCGATTGAGAATTACTATCGTTGGTTTGAATACGATCAATTTGACTAACTTCCAACGTAACTTGACCACGATCGGTAAACTTTATAGCATTATTGAGTAAGTTAAAAAGTATTTGTCTGAGTCTTTTCTCATCAACATAGATATTCACTGGTAAATCGCCTGAAGTTTCGCATTTAAACTCAATATTTTTGGCCGCTGCTTTAGTTTCACTACTCCAGACTATGTCTTGCAGAAAAGTCTCCAGATTAATTACAGAAGGATATAGTTGCGTTTTATTAGCTTGGGCTTTGGCAAAGTCGAGAATTTCATCAATCAAAGATAATAAATACTTACCACTTTGATTGATGATAGTGAGCCATTTAAATAAATTGGATTGATTATTAGGAAGAGTATTGGATTGAGCTAAATTTTTTTGAATCAGTTTACTATTACCAATAATGCTGTTGAGAGGCGTTTTTAAGTCATGACTTATATTGGCTAAAAATTGATCTTTTGCTTGGTTAGCTACTTCAGCTGTTTCTTTTGCCTGTTTTAACTCCTGGTTAGTTTGTTGAATCTGCTGAATATTCTGTTCTATTGTTTGAGACATTCCCTCAAAGTTGATTGCCAAAGCATTCATTTCTCTCACAGAACTCCGAGGCAATTCAATTGTTTCATTATGTAGGAGTTTGTCAGGAAGATTAGTCGAAAATTTCGCCAAATTCAAAATTGGTTTAACTAAGAGGCGACTGAGAAATTTAGCAATGATTATAGAACTTGAGCTAATCAGTAGCAAAAGAGCTAAACTTCTAATATAGAGCAACTGTAAATAATTAATGTAAGGTGCAGCAGGGGCTTCCATTACTAAAGTTAAAGGAATTTGTTCATTGATTGTCAAATCTTGACCATAAAAAGATTCTTTCCAACGAGCTATTAAAGGTTTTCCCTCGAGAGTAGGTAGCCAATGATAAACTCCATTCTCTTGATTGTCCGATTGTAGGTAACTAATTTCTCCTTCTTGACGACGATTTAAAATTTGTGGGGAATCGAGTTCCTCATGGGTATTGGCAATTAGAAGCTGGTTTGTATCGAGTAAAGAACTTTCTAAAGGCACAATGTAAGTTTCGGTTTCTAATAATTGCTTGATAAAATCGATGTTCAACTCAGCAATAATGTTGCCTACCCAACGATTATTCAAAATAATCGGCAAAGTTTGCAGGATTTTGGGCTTTGCAGTGCTGTTTTCCCCTTCTGAAGAACTTGGTAGTACAAATATTTCGGGTTTTCGAGGAATATCTAACTCAGTAAAGTCTGGATAGTTGGTGCTAGACTTATCTTGAAGCGTTGCTGCGGCAATTACCTCTAGCTTGTCGTTAATAATGTATATTTGACGAAACAGCGGCAAACTCCTAATTGCCAGTTCCATACTTTGTTGTGTCTGACCTAAAACTACAATTTGACTTTGGTTGCTAGTTGCTGCTAACCGTCGCAGAGCTTCTAAACCAGATTGATGCCATCTCAGTAAATCCGTTGAAAGGTTATGAGCCGAAGTTTCCAAATTGGCTATCAAGGTACTTTGTTCATGTTGGAGAGCAACTCGATTATCGATCGCCATCAACATTAGAGCCGGAATAAGAACAAAAGCCACCAAAAGGTTAAGTAAAATTTGCTCGAATAAAAAGGTTGCTCTTCTCGAAGGGCAATTTGACCAGCGATAAAGTGGTTTATAGGTCAGTATTAGACTGGCAATCAAAGCATTAAAAATGCCATTAACTGGTTGTTTAAGCACAATAATGGCAGTGGTAATTGTCCCAACTTGCAGAATCAAGCCATAAAACAACAAAGCTAAAGGTATTCCCAGCACCAACCAGAAAATCATGTCGACGAGCAATATATTTTGATTTCCTTGGCGTAATCTCCAAGCAACAAATAATGTTTCACAGGTAAAAATAATTAGAGCATAGGGATGTTGCCATAGTGTAATGGTGTAATAACCTGCGATTAGAGAGGCTATAGTTCCCCAGGAAATTCCATACAGTCTGACTACAATGAGAACGGCGATGCTGCCAAATAAAAAATCAACTCCAAACCCAAAGGGATAACTAAAATAATTACCTGCATATCCTGCCGCTATCAGAATAGCTAAAAGTACAGCAGAGGTATTGTGCCAAGTGGTTCGTAATTTATCAAACATACATGTCAGGATTTAACTGAGAAAAGCATTGATTTTTTCCATTTCTCATTCTGGACTGATCTGGTAATCTTTAAATTAACCTACGTATTATTACTCAATTACTTGAAAAATACAAATTAAATAAAATAGAAAAATTTCAAAATTTGATGTTTTCTCCGAAATTGATCACAGAGTGTCTTTGAGCAACTATTTTGCCCCGTTTGATTGTGGTTCTATTTATGGGAGCAGTGCCAATTACAGCCGAAATAGACTTGGCTTCTAGCAATACCAAATCGGCAATTTTTCCCACCTCAATTCCGTAATCTTCAATGCCGATCGCCTTCGCTGCTCTAGATGTTGCCATTTCCAGACAAAGTTGATGACTAGTAGTTGTACCTAATTGTAGAATCTGAGCCAGTAAAGTACAAATTTTTAGCAGATCGCCATCACCGAAAGGTGTAAATAAATTTTGCACGTTGTTAGTTGCTATTCCTACTGTAATTCCCGACTCTGCTAGCCGATGAATTGGTGCTACGCCACGTCTAGAGTTGTGAGTATCCTGTCGTGCCATCATGTAAAGATCCGTGGCGGGCAAAGCCAAAATGGCGATGCCAGCTTTTTTAAGCGAGGGAATAAAGGCCGCTAATTGTTTTGGAGTCAGTCCAGCTAATTTAGTCATGTGTCCTAGACATACTCGCTGCTGCCAATTGTGTTGGAGAGTTTCTTTAATGACTACAGGTAGTAATAAAGGTGCGTCATCATCCAGAAAATCGAGGTGAAAATCAACATCGCAGTTAAATTCCTGAGCAATCTTAAACACCTGGCGAATATTTTCTTCAGGATTAGGATCGACATAGGGAGCGGAACCGATAACATCTCCTCCCATTGACATTGCTTGTCTGAGCAAATCTACTGTACCTGACTGGTTGGTAATTCCTTCTTGAGCAAAAACGGCTAATTGTAAAGTAATGCCCCAAGCATATTCTTCCTTGAGAGGGAGCAAAGCTTCTAGTGACTTAAGTTGGAGAATGGGATCTACTTCGACATGAGTACGCATAGCGGTAGTGCCAAAGGCGATCGCTTGTTCAATTACTTTTCTGGCTCTAGTTTGAATATCGCTTACGGTGTACTCGCTTTTAGCTTGAAGAGTTTTTTGTAGTGCCTCGGTAAAAGTTCCTGCTTCGGCGGGATAGCGATCTAGCAACAATGCTTTATCGAGATGGATATGAGCATCTACTAATCCAGGAATTAGTAATTTTCCCTGAGCATCTAGTATTGGTTCGGTTATCTTGGCAGTAGAATTAGCAGCAGCAATTTCTGTTATGTAACCATTGGCGATCGCTATCTGCCAAGAACCTTTTCTATCTGGTAAAGTAACGTTGGTGATCTTAAGACTCATATTAAATCATGTCATTATTTGGATGGCTTTAACGATTATTTAGTTATTTTGGCGACCATACATGATATTTACTCATAGAGCGATGACGCACAGCGTAGCAACCAAGACAATCGTGAAGCCTGGACAGAGTCCAATCGTGTTTTGGGTGTTGTCTTAGACAATCGCTTGGGAACGAGCATAATATTTATCGGAGCAAGAATACAAATGACTGGTAAAAATTTAAGCAGACGGCACTTAATCAAAGGAGTTAGCTACTTCGCTACGGGAATGGCTATTGCTCAGTTAGCAAGCTGTACATCTGGAGATCAAGTTGCTGAAACCGGAACTACTGCAACTAATTCTCCATCAGACGTTGAAGGTCAAGAAGCTGGTCGAGAACCTGTCAAACTAGGTTTAGTAGCTGCTCTGACGGGAAAATCTGCCCTTTCGGGAGAAGCGATTACTCGGGGTTTAACCGTCGCTCTTGATGAGGTAAACACAGCAGGAGGAGTATTAGACGGTAGAACTTTAGAATTAGTTCGTCGTGATGACGAATCAAACCCCGCCAAAGGGGTTGCTGCTGCCAGAGAATTAATCGAACAAGAAGATGTTGCCGTAGTTTTTGGCGGACTTGACTCCCCCGTATCTCTGGCAATGCTTCCTGTCTTTCACGAATTAGAAACTCCTTATATGGGAGTTTGGGCTGCAGCTACAGGCATTACTCGTAATGATTTTGAGCCTAACTATGCTTTTCGCGTTTCGGCGAATGATAATTTAGTAGACAAATTTTTACTCCGGCACGCCCGAGAAAAATATAATGTCAGCCAAGTAGGTTTGATGTTAATTAACAATCCTTGGGGAGAATCCAATCAACAAGGATTTGAAGAGTGGGCAGGTGAATACAACATTGAAATTACTGGTGTAGAGAAATTCAACGAAGAAGATAACGATGTCACAGCCCAGCTAACTCGATTGAAGAATTCTGGTGCCGAAGCTTTGATGTTAGTTGCCAATGCTGCACCCGCAGCTCAAGTGATGCGATCGCTAACCCGAATTAATTGGGATGTACCGATTATTTCCCATTGGGGTATTTCTGGAGGGCGTTTTCCCGAGTTAGCGGGAGATATCGCTAATAAAGTGGAATTTGTACAAACCTATAGTTTTTTCGATACACAATCAGAAGTTGGGCAAAAGGTTCTGGACCAATTAAATAATAAATTCCAGCTTAAAGATCCCAGTGATATTCTCGCTCCCGTTGGTACTGCTAACGCTTTTGATGCTCTAATGCTAACTGCTAAAGCGATCGAGACAGCAGGCTCAACTGATGGCCCAGAAATTCGAGCAGCTTTGCTCAATTTGCCTCAATATAAAGGCTTGATCAAAACTTACGATCAACCTTTTACGACAGACAACTATGACGCTCTCAACGAAGACGACTACATTATGGTACGTTGGTCAGGTAATAAAATCGTTCCAGTTAAAGAAAAAGGTTAGATTTTTCAAGTTCTGAGATCCTTGAACTCCGAACTTCTAACTCCGAACTCCGAACTCAAGTTATTTAACTTGTAAACTTCTCAATCTATTTAAAGCGGCGGCTAGTTCAAACCGACGAAATAAGGCTAAATCTCCTTGAGGGAAATTGGTGATAATGTCTAATCCATGTTGAGTAATATCCTGAGTGACCAGATCTAAGATCTCGCCAATAGTTAGTGATTGATTCATATATTTCGCTTTGGCATAAACAATTGCTAAAGCGATCGCTTTTAACTGTCCTGTATCGACTATTTGTTCTACTGCCGATAGATCGATATCTTCTGTACCAAAAGCAATTTCATCTACTCCCCGAGATTTTAATTTGACCTCTTTTTTCCCTCGACTGGGATTAATGCTATCTCTTAACGGTATTCTGGGAGTAATTTGACCAAAACTGCTCCCTCCTTCGGCATTTCTATCGGTAACATATTGTTTGGCGATCGCCTTTGCTCTAGCTGTAACATCTTTAGGTAAATAGTTCTCTAAGGCAATTACTCGATCAGCAACATCAAAATAATCTCCACTGCCTCCCATAACTAAAATGGTTGATACGCCATAATCATCATAAAGCTGATGCACTTTATCGATAAACGGGGTGATTGGTTCTTTGTCTTTGGCAATTAAAGCCTGCATACGGCGATCTCGAATAGTAAAGTTAGTCGCCGAAGTATCTTCATCTATCAGTAATAGTCTGGCTCCTGCTTCTAATGCCTCAATTATATTTGCTGCTTGGGAAGTACTGCCACTGGCGTTAGTGGTGGAAAAATGATTAGTAGCACGCCCTTGAGGTAAATGATTAATAAATGGAGATATATCTACCCCCGCAATACTACGTCCATCTTCTGCTCGAATTTTTACTCCCAAAGGATTTGCTACTACATATTCTCTTCCATCTCCAGGGATATGATTGTACACTCCCAGTTCAATTGCTTTGAGTAGTGTTGACTTGCCATGATATCCACCACCAACAATTAAAGTTATACCTGCGGGAATGCCCATTCCAGTGATTTTCCCTCGATTGGGACAAGCAAATTCTACTTCTAATGCTGGTGGTGACTGAAACGGAATTGCATCTATCAATGGACGAGAATCAATACCACTACGACGGGGTAAAATTGCCCCGTTGGGAATAAACGCCACTAGTTCTTTAGTTGACAATTGCTGACGTAACCAGTCGGCATCTTCGACAGTTTCTATATGCCGTTGTATAGCGATCGCGTTTTGAGATTTATACAATAAGGATGACATGATAATTTGGGGCAGATCTTCACATAGCATTGCCGCAGCTTGACGACCGAGAATTCTCCTTCCTCTGGCAGGTAATCCCACCACGAAACGTACTTCTATTCTTTCTGTATCAATCAGTACCGCATTTCCTTCCAAAACTTCTTGATTTAAGGTAGCGATCGCTATTAAGCCGCTTTTTCCCGTACCTCGATGGGAACTCATCTGATTGGCTATTTGGGCAAACTGACGTGCAAGATAGTCTCTTAATGCTATTTCTCTACTTAGAGATTGATATAGTTGCGTTGGGAAATCGGCTATTGCCTGAGGAATTATGACTCGCAATTGACTGGGGGTAGCAAAAGGATCTCCCTGCACATAATCAATGATTAGAGTGAAATCTTCAAATTGATAACTTCCTTTGATCTCTTTATATGCTTTGTAGCTGGAGTTATCTAGATTGAGAAGAGTGGAATTTAATTGATGGTGATCGCTCATATTTCTTTGAGTACCAGCAAATACTAGCAATAGGTTATCAAGTTCGGTTGACAAGGGATTATGTTCATATTTCTTAGTAAAAACTTAGTTTTTAAGTACTAGTTTAAAAGCTATTTTGAGCAAAAATCACCTGATATTTACTCTTATTTGAGCATTAAAGACGCTTAATTGCTTTTTATATGACTTAACGCTTTTTATATGACTTAACAAAAAACTATTTTTTTGTATTTTTCTTAACTACAAAAAACAAGATTTAGCTAATTACCTATTTTAAGTATCAAAAAAATTAGTTTTATAGCAATTTTATTTTTTTAAAAAAATTCAAGATATTAGTTATAAGATAGCCAAAACTACAAATTAATAGGAACAAAAGAAGTAACTAACATAAAATATATATTTAATATTGTTTCTTATTAAGCTTTTTTGAAAATAATTAATAAAATCTAAAAAGAGGACTTAACTCTGATACTTGTGTCTATTTAAGATCGTCAAAAGTATTGTTTTTCGAAATCTAGTGTTGCACAATAAAACTATCGAGAAAAAACAAGAAACTTTTTAAATCTCGAAAATCAATTAAATATTTTCCTAACTTTAGGTGAAGTAAATGTCTAAAATTCAAATTACCGAGTTGAATAAAATTGCTTCTGAATTCAATCTTTTGAATACTCAAGAAACTACTGAAGTTATAGGTGGATACCGCGATAAATATGCAACTATCTATCAAAGTAACTACAACGATACACTTCAATTTGCATCTGGTGGCTACTATAGCAGTAGCAATAGTAATTACACTTCTCAAAGTAATTACGCTAGTGTTTATCAATAATTTCAACAAGCTTATTAGCTTTAGTGAAAAAGATTGTATCGTAACTTAGTTTTCTGGAGAAAAAAAATGTCTAAAATTCAAATTGATAAACTCAACGTAACTGCTTCTGGATTCAATACCTTAAGTGATCGAGAATGTAGTGAAGTTATAGGTGGATACTATGATAAGTATGTTGATATCTATCAACAAAATGTCAACTCTACTATACAACTAGCAGAAGGTGGCTACAGCTATTACTATAGTGGTTCTAACAATAGCAATTCAACTAGCCAATATAATTCCGCTCGTGTCTACCAATAAGATTAGTAGATTTTTTTTGATTGAAAGGAATACATCAATATTTAGTTTTTGGAGAAAAAAAATGTCTAAAATTCAAATCAAAGAACTCAACCGAACTACTTCTGAATTTGATGCATTAAATGAGCAACAAACTAATAAGGTTGTTGGTGGGTACTTTGATAAATCTGCTTATATTTCACAATTCAACTACAATTCAACTTTGCAAATAGCAGATAGCTACTACGGTAGTGCCAGCAATTACAATAGCACTTATCAAGATAATTCAGCTAGTGTCTACCAATAATACTAATCTGATTATTCAGTAATGCCAACAAATATTAATCATTAGTGTAATAAATTTTTTGGTAATTATTGTAGGAAATATTACTATTCTGCTCATTCTAATATATTTATACTTAGTTGAGCAGAATAGATAATTTGTCTAGATATTTTCTAGCTTCGTAAATGGTTAAAAATACACCATAAATATAGTATCAAACTCGAGTTTAAATAAGAGTTAAAAATGACTAAACTTCGACTTACAAAATTAAACTCCTTTTCTTCTGATTTTAAGAAGCTAAACGAAGCTGAAGCTTCAGAAATTGTTGGTGGAACCTCTTATCTGTATCGCTCTAGTGTTCTGGGGTTTAGTGCTTATATCTCTTCAAGATTTAATGTCAATGTTACAGATATTGAGCAAAATAATGAAAACGAAACTATTCAGATTACTATTGGCAATCAAAAATATAGTTTCACCGATCAATCTAACGGTACTAGTCAGCATAACTTTGTTTTTGTTGCTCAGTAAAGAGCAAACTAGCAATTCTTATTGTTACTGTTAATAGACTTGTATTTAAGATTTTTATTGACAGTAACGAAAAAATACTAAAATTGAAAGATTTCATATATGGCAAATATATTGCCACATATATATCTTAATTTGTGATTTATTTGGCTTATAGAAAAAACAATAGCTTCTGAGAAATAGTAGCGAGGAAAAGAAATGTCTAAAATTCAAATTGCTGAACTACAAGAATTAAATTCTGAATTAAGCTTATTAAGCGATCGCGAAACTGGTACTGTTATCGGTGGTCATCGAAAAAGATATTTCAATTTTGAATTCACAAATATTGTTCAGATCAACAACAATGTTAATGTGCAAGTATCCTTTGGTGGTGATAACTTTAATGTCTCTGTCTTAAGCAACGATGCTGGAGCATCCTAAGGCTAAAATAATCAAAACTTGTTATTCAGAAAGTTGACATTTATATTTATCAACTATTTTGCCGAGTTAAACTCTTAGATAAATGAAATGCTCAACAAGTTATATGGGGCGTAAAGTTACTTAGGCTGTTTAAATTTTATTGAATTAGAACATTTTGCTTGTTTTCACTAAACTCCGTAACTATTTGAACTTCTTCTAGCTGTTGTTGTAGCCACTCGGAGAATAAAGTTGACATAATTTGATTTTGTAACTCTTCATCTAACCGGGGTCGAATGATCTCTTCAACTAAGATGAGATGAACTCCCATAGATGTAATTATTGGTTTCAATAGTTGAGGAGGGGAAGCTGCAAATACGGCGGCAGATATTTCAGGTTTCAGGTTTTGTCGTTGCAGTACTCCACAATACCCCCCTGAGCGACGGCGAACAGGATTAGATTCATATCTTCTAGAAATTTCTTGGAAACTCACTTCCCCTTCTTGAAGAGCGCAGAATAATTCGATCGCCAGATCTTCATCGTCTAATATCAGTTCGTACATCGCTACCCCCGTATAGTCGAGCTGATTTTGATAGAAAAAGGATTCAACGCGATCGCTAAAAAGATGTTGAACCAGTTTTTTCGTCAGTGTATCAGTGTGGATCAAAGCTTCAAAATCATCCATAGATAAATGATTGCTTTCTAACCACTGCCATGTAGCTTCGATATTGTTTAAATTTTGAGTTAAACGGAAATCATCAGCTGCTTGCTGAAGTTCTTCATCATTAACAATAATGCCTAACTCAGCCGCTTTAGATTCAATAATTTGACAGGTAGCTACTCCCTCTACAATACGATCTAGCTGCCGAGAAAGTTTGAGATGATTAACAATAGCTGTTTGATTAATTTTTAAAGTTTGTTTCATGGTTATTTATATAGTTTCTCTATTATTTGCACCACAGAATGACCTCTAATCATTAGTTCAGAAATATGATTAAAGTTGGAGCAGAAATGACGATCTTGACTTGCTTTAGATCATCTATACAAATGGTTGATTGCCTAATTTATGTTTCACTTGATATACGATCTGCAGTTACGTTTTGGGATTGTTAAGTAACTGAGAGTAAATTATTTGTTCAATATAAATAGTTATAATAGTTTTTACTTGAGTATTTTATCACGTTAATTTGGAGCAACAAGAGTGTTTTCTTCTGCCTAAGTTCTGATTAGATTGGGAATTTACATCGAGATTATAGTTTCATGCCATCCTGTTGTAATTTCTTAAAGGGATCGATAAAAAAGTCAATTACGCGACGTTGACGGATAATTATTTCAGCCGTAGCAGTTTGACCAGGGGTCAAGGTTATACGCTTGCCTTCATCCCAAACATAGGGTTGAGCTAATTCTATTTCTAGCTCATAACTTTCCCGATCGCCTTGAGGAGTTTCGGTTACTTTTGAGTCTGGTGATACAGAAATTAATGTGCCTTCGGTAACACCGTAATCCTGGAAAGGATAAGCATCAAATTTAATTTTGACAGGCATTCCCTGCTGGAGAAATCCACTATCTGCAGGAGGAATTTGTGCGCGCAAAACCAGAGCAGAGTCTTGTGGTGCAATTTCGATCATTCTCTCTCCTGGTTGAACTACTGCTCCTCTGCCTCTAGCAGGGATATGAAAAACCATCCCGTCAATGGGAGCAATTAGTTCTCGTTGTTTTAATTGAAATTGTCTAGATTGTAGCTGCTTATTAGTCTGAGCAATTTCGCTAGTTAGACTAGTAATCTGAGATTGTAACTCTTGGAGCTGTTCTTCTGTTTTGAGCTTTTCTAACTTGCTGGAGGCTATCAAAGTTTGGTCACTACGTTTTTGTTCTTCGAATCGCAGAGAGGCTTGTTTAATTTCTGCTTTTGATTTCTTAATTAGATTTTGGTAACTATTTTGCTGCTCTTTGAGTCGAGACTTGGCTTGTTCTACGGTCGAACTTGCTTGAGCTAACCGTTCTTGATTTTCTTTAGCTTGTTGTTGGACGTCTAAAAAACGATCTTGAGCAATTACTCCTTCTCTATAGGCTGCTTGATAACGTCTAGTTTTTTCCTGGGCACCTAACATGGCTAATTCTGCCTCTTTACGCGCCGCTATACTGGAATTTATTTCCTGTTTTGCCTGTTCAATCTGTGCCAGTTTTTCTCCTGTTTGAGATTCGTAAAGGGCTTTGAGGGTATCAAGATTTTGCCGTGCTTGAGCTAGCTGAGATTGCTTTTCTAAAAGTCTGGCCTGGTTTTCATCTTCTTTAGTATTTAGCGTAATTCGGGCCTGATTGTACATTAGTTCTAGTTGGCTCAACCTTTGCTGAAGTCCGAATCGTTTGTCTTGTAATTCTTCTAGTTCTGAATTAACTATTTCAGAGGCTAATTCAGCTAAAATCGCACCTTTTTTGACTTTATCACCTTCTTTAACTGTGATTGCTTCTATTTTTCCCGCTACGGGAGCATCTAAATGAATAACTTTATCTTTTGGTTCTAGTCTGCCACGGGCGGTTCCTGTCTGATCGACCTTGGTCAGAATTGACCAAGGCAAAATAATTCCTGTCCCAATTATGAGGAAATATAGTAAGCCCCTTGTCCAAACCCGGGGTAGTGAATCTAAGAGATCTTTGGTTGCTGCGGACCAATCTTCTCGCTCTTCTACGGTTTCAAATGTTACTGTACCGGGTGAATGAACTATTGCTGAATTATTGTCAATATGATTGTTATCGCTAGAAGTTGTTGGTTCAACAGAATTATCCCGATTGAAAAGTTCTGGTGTCGTATCTCTTGAACTGATATTGTTGATAGTATTAAGAACTTTTTTAGTTTCTTCAGAGTAAGAATTTTTATATAAAATTCCTTGCGCCCCCAGGCTAAGCGCTTTGTTGATCTGATCTGATTGATGGTTATTGGTAAAAATTACAATTTTAATCTGGGGGAAATTATGGCTGATTTTTTTGATTAAGGCACAGCCATCAATTTCTGGTAGATCGACATCAACGATCGCCACATTAGGATCATAGCTTTGGATGGCGACAAAGGTTTCCAATTCGTCACTAACCGTTGCCACAATTGACATATTTGGTTCGAGCTTGAGTTGGCATTTGAGGAGTTCGCTACTTAGGTTTTGCTGATCGATAATTAAGATGCGAATTTTGGGTCTAACTCTGCCATTAGCAAGAGCTAAAGCTGATTCTGGTTGGGAATATGACATGAGCTTAAATAGATTTGGTTTTAATCTGATTATTAGAATTACTGAGACACTGCTAGTTGTTGCTGGTTGAGGTAGAAGTAATGTCCTTTTTTGCTCATTAAACCGTCGTGAGTACCTTTTTCTACCAAAACACCCTGATCCAGTACTAAAATCATGTCTGCTTGTCGAATTGTGGAAAGACGGTGAGCGATGATAATTGTTGTACGATCTTTGATGATAGTTTTGAGGTTATTTTGAATTATTCGTTCTGATTCAGCATCCAAACTGCTGGTCGCCTCATCTAAAATCAGCAAACGGGGATTACCTAATAGGGCACGAGCGATCGCCAAACGTTGACATTGTCCTCCTGAGAGTGTGCCACCTCTTTCCCCTACAAGGGTTTCGTATTTAAGGGGGAGTTTTTGAATAAACTCATCAGCACCTGCCTGTTCTGCTGCTTCTCTAATTTCTTCGAGGGTAGCTTCAGGATGTTTAACACTGATGTTTTCGCGAATTGTGCCTCCAAAGAGAAAGTTTGCCTGATCTACTACCCCTACCTGTCGACGTAAGGATGAAGGAGAGACATTTGCTAGATCGTGACCATCGACGAGTACTTTTCCTGCTGTCGGTGGGTACAATGCCAAAATCAGCTTGGCAATAGTTGTTTTGCCAGAACCACTGCGACCAACAATCGCTACAGTTTTTCCAGGCTGAACTTCAAAGTTCAGATTTTCGATAACATTGGCTCGATCGTCGGGATGATAACGAAAGCTGACTTCTTGAAACTGAAGATGTCCTGCAATAGTAGGCAAAGACTGACGGGGATTGGTCTGCCAATCTTCTTCGGGTTCTGCTTCCAAAACATCATTAATTCGCTCTACGGAGATAATTACTTCTTGGATTTGATTCCATAACACCGCTAAGCGTTGAAAAGGACTAATCACGTTGCCTAGTAACATATTAAAAGCAATTAATTGTCCAATAGTTAATTCGTCTTGAATTACCTGCCAAGCTCCAAACCACAATACTGAAGTGGTTGCAATAACTTGAATTGTGGAACTAATTACCTGAACTTTATTACCAATTATTTGTCCGCTAAAACCTTTTTTTACTGCCTTATTCAGAAACTCTTCCCAACGCCAGCGTACTCGATGTTCCACTGCCATCGATTTGACGGTAGCAATTCCTGAAAAGGCTTCAATCACATAGCTTTGCTCTTTTGCTGAAGCGGTAAAGATATCTCGCGAAATTTTTTGTAGAAATGGTGTCGCAACTAAAGCCAAGATAAAGAATGGCGGTACAATAACCAATGCCAACAGAGCCATCTTCCAGCTATACCAAAACATTAAACCGACATAGACAAAGATGGTTAAAAAATCAAGAAAGATCGATAATGCTTCCCCGGTTAAAAAGTTTTGGATCTTTTGATTTTCTTGTAAACGAGCAACAATATCTCCTACATAGCGGGATTCAAAAAAGCTAAGAGGAAGCTTGAAACTGTGCCTTACAAAACCGACGATTAGAGAAACGTTTACTTTTTGAGATACATGATCTAAAAGATATTGACGTAATCCTGTAATTGCTACTCTAAATAGACCGAAAATTAGTAATCCCATACCTACAGCCATCAAAGTAAGATTACTGCGCTGGACTACTACTCGATCTAATAATAGCTGGGTTAACAGAGGAGTAACCAAACCAAAAATTTGAATCGTAATTGAAGCGATTAAAACCTCTAAAAGCACTAGAGAGTGTGGTTTGAGTAACTCTAAAAATCGCCAGATCGGAAAAGTGGATTCTCTTCCCTCCTCTAGCCAAGTGGTCGGCTCTAATAAAAGAGCATAACCAGTCCACCCGGCTTGAAATTCTCGATGAGTTAAAACCCTTGGTCCCATCCCTGGATCGCCAACGATAACTTTCTTATTCGTGATTTCATAGACCACAATATAGTGATTGTTATCCCAGTGAGCGATCGCCGGTAATTTTTGTTGCTCCAAACGATCTAAAGTGGCTTTAACAGGACGGGTTACAAAACCAATAGTCTCGGCTGCTGAAGCTAAACCTCTGAGGGTAGAGCCGTTACGGTTAACATTAGCTAAATCTCGTAGTCGATTAAGACTATAATTTTTTCCCCAATACTGTCCAATCATAATCAGGCATGCTGCACCACAGTCACTTACACTCTGTTGTGCATAGTAGGGATAACGTTGGGTGAGTCTTTGCCATAAATGTCCAACTCGCTGTCTTGGGGAAGGGAAATATGCTCGTCGTTCCTTATGGGATGGTTTATTTTCCTGAGAGATAGTATTTGGTAAGTCGATCGCCTGAACTGGTTTTACCTTGATAGGTGATAAGGCATTATTTGACAGTACTGTATCTTGAGAAGTTGCTAAAATTTCTGATTCTGAAGAATGTAATGGCGATGAATGTAGTTGGACGGCATCACGGTCTTCATAACTCAGACTATACAATTCAGTAGGTAGATCAACTTGCCAGGATTTTTGAGACTCAGATTGCTGAGGAAAGTAGATGGTACCTGAGGTCAATTTCTGACTATTCTCATTTTCTAATTCCCCCTTTCTAAGCAGCCAGAAAAACTGTTTCGACGATGATGAAGATATTAATTGCCCCTGATTTAGATCGTGACGTTGCAATAAAGGAATTACAGATTTTAGTTTATCTACCGAAATACTCTTAAATTCGCCAGACTGGCGACATAGTAAAAGTAAGTCTTGAAATAGTGCTTGTTGTTTTAGATGTTCTTCTAAATGAGGATCGTCTTTAATCAGCGTTTGTATTAAAGAGCCAGGAATAAATGCTAGCCTCAATCTAAAAGAAGCTCGGGCAAGATAAGGGCAAAAAGATTCTTGAGGAAATAATGTCAGTTCGCCAAAAGATGTTCCCTCTTCTGAGGAAGTTAGCAATTGACCATAGACGTCAAATAATCTAACTTTTCCTGTCAAAATTAAATAAATACCTGGAATTGACTGGTTTGATTGCCAGAATTGTTTTCCCGTAGAAGGTTCAACTAGTTTGATTACCGGCAAATACTGTTCTAGTTCGGATAGAGATAGAGATCTGGCAAATGTCTTTTCTAATTGTTGTTGAAGGCGTTTTTTAAATACCGATTGAGATAGTAAATCAATATACATGATTAGGATCAAACAACATTATTTATTAATTGGCTATTTATGTGAGTTGAAAAGGACTAAAACTAGCGATCTGAGCTGGTTTACTCCCCTTGAGATTGCCTATAATAATGTTGGAATTTTGTGATTTTAATGAATTTAATTCCTGGAAATGGTGTATTGATGAACTATCCATATCTACATCTAATCGCGATCGACGCGTTGATAATCCCATCTTTTTTAATAAGCGATTAACGTGGCGTTCGCTTACTTGTATGCCAAGCTCCTCAGCTAGATGCTTACTTAACCAATATGCTGTCCAACGGTTAAATGCATAGCCGAAATCTTGAGGATTTTGACTGACTAGTTCTTGTAATCGATTGAGATATCTTTCATTAACGGTCTTGGGTCTACCTATGGGTAATTCTTGCCACTTGTGAGCATCTCCCGCTTGAGCCACACGAGTCCAATATCGGGCTGTTTCATGAGAACAGTTTAAAGTAGCACAAATTTTAGTTTGAGAGCATCCTCGATCTGCTAGCAACATGATTTCAATTCGCCGACGATACTCTGGGCGTAGATTTGTCTGCAATTTTTCTTGAAGTAACTTTTTTTGAAAAGGAGATAGTAATCGCTTATGAATATTTATTTTAGGTTGCGAATAGTCGCTCTGAGAATCTCTTGATTGAGACAGTTCATTAAACATGACGTGAATTTTTCCTCAAACAATTCAACTTGAAAGAATAAAAAAATATAAATTAATTGCAAAGTTGATTTTGATACTTCTCTTAGTTCAGCAGAGAAAATCCCTAGCTGATTAGAATTCAATATATTTGAAGAGCTATAAAGTTACCTGATGTCACATTCGTAGGCGATTAAATAGCTTTGAATCACAATGAGAGATTAAGCTATTGATAGGAAATGTAAGTTATCATACTTTTTGTTTCTTTGTTCAAGAATATGATATCTTTGTCACCTAATTCGTTTCATTTTTCATCAATTTAGATAATCAGAAAATGATTTCGAACTGCGACTATTCAAATTTATTGAATTACCTTAAAATTTCGGGCTTACAGGTTGTTTTAAAAGCAGTATAATTCTATCAACAATTACGAATATTGTTGTGTACGTGGTAGTGTCTTTGATCATACTCAAAAAGTATTATCAGTTTACTCATATTTTAGGCAATCAACTATATTTGCCAATATTAGTAGCAAATATACACAGAAGATCGAGTAAGTTATTTAGTTTTATCTTAATAAGATTGACAGAAATTCATTTTGTTCTATACGGGAAAATATTCCATATTTTACGCAGATTAATTAGAAACTAAAAATTTGATGGTGTAATCGCCTCTAACTTAAAAGTATTTTTTAGTGATACTAGTTTTTTTTACTTCATAATAGCTACTTATCTATATGTTTGTTAAGCTCATTTATCCACTCTAGTTATTTTTAAAGTTAGAAAAAAAATTTGAGAAACTTGTGAGGGTAATTAGATTTTTTCGGCTAAATTGATATTACAATCTTGATTATCTAAATTACATTTTTTTTGTTATCTAAATTACATTTTTTTTGTTATCTTGGTTAATATTAGTTGAGATAACGTGATTTTCTGCTTGGGGCAGCGATAGTCTGTTCATTGGTCACAAGTTGAGCTTGTAAACTAGCGTCAACGGGAATAAAGAAGAAAAACTAAAAATTAAAATTCAGTCAATTCGTTTTGCCTCAAAATCATATCTATATATTCCGGTTGATTGAGAAAACATGAAACATTTCATCAGTCAATATTACTATCCCCAAAAACTCATTTCACAAAGTATCATACGATCTCCATAAGTAGTATGCAGTATTTTGAAATATAAATCAACAATACAATGTATGTAATAATAAAGGTAAGGCATACATAAACTATTTTTCCTCAATGAATCTAGACGTAGATACGGCTTTGAAGATGGTTGATAAAGCGGTAAATCAACATTTAGGTAGGGGTTTAAATCCTCCTGAAGAAGCTGTGATTAGAGGTACTTGGCAAAAAATTGGCTATAAAGAGATGGAAAATACCACTGAGTTTAGCCGCAACTATCTTATGCGCGATGTTGCCCCCAAATTATGGAAATTACTGTCTCACGTGTTTGGTAAGCCAGTAAACAAGCATAATTTTCGCTCCGTGCTAGAAAACTTGCCCGTAAATCAAGAGTATATAGAGGTGAGGAAAAATCAAATTATTACCGATCGCCTGGCACCAAACCCAAACAATACAGAAACATACTTATCAGAGCTTTGGCAAGAAATAGCTGAGGGAAGTTTTATTGGTAGAGAGACAGAACTCAATACTTTAAAACAATGGATATTAGAAGATAGATTACAATTAATATCGGTGTTGGGCATAAATGGTATTGGTAAAACATCTTTATGTCAGCAATTTACTCGCCTGTATGGCGATCAATTTGATTGTGTAGTTTGGCAGTCTCTTGCTTCACACCTAGCTATAACAGAATTAATTTCTCAGTTAAACCGAAAAGTAGCATACCTTTTATCAAAAGAGCGTGATTGTCATGGGCAGCAATTAGAACATCTATTAGCTGTAATGAGCGAAAAACGTTGCTTAATTGTTTTAGATGGTCTCGAAACACTTTTACAGAAAGGTACTACCAACAGAGAATATCTGTCAGAATATGTCAACTATCAGCAGTTTTTCTATAAAATTGCTACTTTATCTCATCAAAGTTGCGTCCTAGTCACAAGTGTCGAAAATCCTAAAAATAACCTGGCTTTGGAAACAGCAACATCTTTAGTTCGTTCACTACTACTTTCAGGTTTAACCATCGAAGATGCAGGTTTATTTTTAGGAATATCTATTACGGATGAACCAAACTGGAATCATCTAATCGAAAAATATCAGGGACACCCTCTAGCCTTAAAAATTATCCAAAAAACGATTAAAGATATTTTTAATGACAATGTCAACGAGTTTTTAGCCCAAAAAATCTTTATTTTTGGCGAAATTGAGGATATGTTGGCTCATACTTTAGGGAGGTTGTCTTCTATAGAGCTAGAGATTCTTTACTGCTTGGCAGTTGAAACTAAACCTCTTTCGATCAATCAAATTCGAAATAATATTAATTTAACTATTGATAAAGCGGACTTATTAAACAGTTTGGTCTCCCTGGAAAGACGAGGATTGCTGGAAACTTTACAAATCAAAGAACAGTCTTTATTTACTCTCGGTGCCATGATTCATGCTTATCTTAGCAAGAAGCTAATCGAGCGAGCTACTTCTACATCTTTCTCCTACTCATCAGAGCGAAATTTCACCTCTAAAGAAGATTTTATTGACTTAAGTGTTCCAGCAAATACTCAACAAGCTAATTTGAGTAAATGGCAACAAGGTGATTTTGAAACTGATTGGCAATCGATTGAAAAGCTATTACTAAATACCCAAAAACTTTCTGAGCGGTTAAGAGGTACTTATTATTTGCAGCCTGATATGTCTATCAAACGTTGTAAAGCAATTAAGCTAGGGTCTGAGTCAGTAGTGTTATTAGTAGAAATTAAGCCCGATTCTCAGGGATATTTATCAATTCGCGTTCAAGTATATCCTCCACCAGCAAAAAGTACACTACCTGCTAATCTGAAATTGAGCTTAATTAATGATTCAGGTGATTTTTTACGAGAAGTCATCTCTCGTAGGGAGGATAATTTTATTCAGCTTCCTCTAATTAGGGGAAAAGCTCCAGAAAAATTTACGATTGGTTTAGCAATGAATGATTTATTCATTCAAGAAAATTTTATGATGTAACAACATACTTTAGCTCCTTTAATAGGCATAAAATCCATACAAAATAATTGTAAAAACTTTTAGAGACATACTTAGAAAGTCAATGATTCAATGAATAAAGCTACGATATGTTTTGGTAAAGGCTCTTTAGAGCAAGGTTTTCCTATAGTTACAATGCAATTGTGGGATCGAAACAGCCAATTAATTACCAAGCAGCAGAGTAGCTTAACTGCCAATCCACAATTATCGCAACTTTATCATCAATGGCGATCGCTTTATCTGACATATTATCTTGATTTTCAGCAGTCAATGCGAGTTGAAATTGTCGAAGCAGATGAAAGACCCTTGAATTTTTCCTATTTAGAATTTCAGCAAGTATGTCAACAGCTGTCTGAGCAATTTAATATATGGCTCAACAATTTATCTTTTGCAGATATTCGCTGGCATTTAGGTATAAATCTCAGTCCCTTGGAAGAGCTCCAGATAATTATTGAAACAGATGATGAACAAATAAGACAACTGCCCTGGAATCTATGGAACTTTTTGGCTGACTATCCCCTAGCTGAGGTGGCTTTAAGCCTTCCTGTATATAAACAAGTATCATTAAACAATAATCATCATTCATTTCCAGTTAAAGTATTAGGAGTAATTGGTAATCCCATAGATAATGAACTCAATACAGATAAACTAATTCTGGAAAAAACTCTTAATACTAAAATCGAGTTTTTAATTCAACCAACACAATCGGAATTAAAAGAAAAATTACGGCAATATAACTGGGATATATTTTATTTTGCCGGGCACAGTTCATCGGGGGGAAGAACAGGAAACCTACTACTCAATCAAGAGCAAAAACTTAATAGTATTAACCTTTCAGAGTTAGAGCCTGCTCTAGAATACAGTATTAGACAAGGGTTAAAGTTAGCCATATTTAATTCCTGTGATGGTTTGGGATTAGCTTGGAATTTAGCAAAATTAAACATTCCTCAAGCTATTGTCATGAGCCAACCAGTAACTGATAACGTAGCACAGAAATTTCTCAGACATTTTTTAGTCGCGATAGCTGAGGGAGAGTCAACTTGCTTAGCAGTAAGACAAGCAAGAGATAAATTAAAAGACATAGAAGAAGAATATCCTTGTGCTAGTTGGGTACCAATTCTTTGTCAAAATCCAGCAGCATCAACTTCAATTGGGCAATATTTCCCTGAACAATCTCATTCTGTTCGATGGTCACTATCAAAGATTAGAAATAATTTCGCGATCGCTTTGTCAATTTCAGCTCTCACGATTGGCACTAGCTCATTAGGATTGTGGCAGGGAATGGAACTTAAAATCTATGACTGGCTAGTGGGAATGCTACCTCATCATCAAGCCGTGGACGATCGCTTTTTGTTGATTACCGTAGATGAAGCTGATATTCAATATCAAGATCGACAGGGAATGAATCGAAAAGGTTCTTTAGGAGATGAAGCATTAGAAAGAGCACTAACCAAGCTATTACCATATCAACCTAAGGTGATTGCATTAGATATTTATCATGATTCTCCTTTTGAACCTAAACTAAGGCAAAAATTATCCCAAACTAACTTTATAGCTGCCTGCGAAATTGGTAAAACTCCAGCCCATACCTACAGTGTTCCTGCTCCTCCTAACATTGCTCCAGAGCAAATAGGATTTACTGATTTTCCCCTCGATCCAGATAATATTATTCGTCGTCAGCTTCTATTTATGGACTCTACAATATCTTGCCCTACAGATAGTTCTCTTAGTTTACGAATAGCATTAGAGTATCTTACTCAAACAAAAAATATTTCCTTAGAATTTACCGCTAAGGAAGAAGTTAAAATTGATGGGGTTACTTTTCCTCGGTTATCTCACAACGCAGGAGGATACCAGCTACCCTATTCAGAAGCTCTAGGGTATCAAGTATTGCTGAATTATTCTGTTGCTGAATTTCCTGAAATCAGCTTGAGAGATTTTTTAGAAGAAGGAATAGATTCACAGCTTGCTGATTTAGCACAAGACAAAATTATTTTAATTGGTGTTGGTAATAGTTCTAAGGACACTCATTTAATTCCTCAACAACAAAAGTCGTCAACTTCCAAAGTATCGGGAGTTACTATTCATGCTCATATAGTAGGTAGCATTATCAACGCTGTCGAGGGAAAAAATACTACCGTAGTCTGGTGGTGGACACAAGCACAAGAATATTTCTGGATAATTATTTGGTCTGGAGTAGGAGTAGGAGTAATTATCTATTCAAATTCAAAACAGCAATTAATTCTTAGTTTGCTACTATCCTTAAGTATTCTGACTGGATTTACCATACTTTTGTTTTACCAAGGAGGATGGATTCCTCTGGTTCCGCCTGTTATTGCTTTAGCTACTACATCTATTTTTATCAAGCATTTCAATGTTTAATTCTTGGCGACCATAATTTATTCAAGATGTTTATTTCGCTTATAATCAAAAATTTTTACTGGTTGATATTTTTCAGTTTAATTTGGGGGAACCTTTCTCTTGGTCGTCGTTCTCTGGCTCAAATTAATATTGACCGACAAGAGCAAAAATCTCAATTGTCTCTAGAAACTTTTGCCCAAAAAACACAAAACGATCGCCGATGGGGTAGACCGCCAACTAGAACTTCTGGGGGTACTCGAGGTGCTTGCAAAAGACAACTAATTGCCCTCTTACCGGGTAGAGATATGCTTGAGAATAATAGGTGTCAGGGAGAATCTTTTTCTTTTATGACAGCTACTTTGGTAGCAAATCCTACTATCTGGATCCATGTACCACCGTCTTTAACTTCTCAACTAAGTGAGTTAGTCATACTCGATCCTCAGCAGCGTCTTTTAGCATTAAAGTCAGTAAACTTACCAGCAACAGAAGGCATAGTCGGTTTAGCCGTTGATTTTCCTTTAAAAGTCAATCAAGGATATCGCTGGCAGTTATCAGCTGTGGTAGATCCGCAAAGTCCTGCTCAAAATCCTACAGTTGAAGGTTTAATTATCAGAATTCCCTCTAACATCAATTTAACCAAGCAAGTTGCAGCAGCCAAATCTCAATTAGAAATAGCTCGTTTATATGGTCAGAAAGGGATTTGGCAAGATAGTCTAACTTCTTTAGCTAAACTTCGTTGCGCTCGTCCCCAAGATAGAATGGTAAATAATGATTGGTCGAATTTATTAGATGTAGGTGGCTTAAAAGCGATCGCTTCAGATCCTATAGTTAATTGTCAAGATATTAATCTCAGCAACAACTGAATCTTATAACCAATTACCCAACAAAATATAAGGCGACCAATAAAAAGGTGCTTGATAACCCGGAGTATGTAAAAGTTTGACTTGAGAGCGTCTGAGGGCTTCTGCTTTAGTTGTGTTTTTTGCTAGTTCTTGATAAAACTGACTCATTAATTTAGCAATTGAACTATCTTGAACATTCCATAAAGATGCCAGAGTGCTTTTTGCCCCCGATTCAATTGCGATTCCCGCTAGTCCGATCGTAGCTTGATTATCCCCCGCAGCGGTCTGACAAGCACTTAATACTAATAATTCAATTGGTTGCAAATCACTTTGTTTTCTTAGTTGTAATATATTGCTCAAATTACTCACATCAATCCTTTTGTCCCAAGCCAGTAGAAATGTTTGTGCTAATTCGGAACTAAATTGACCATGAGTAGCTAGATGAAGTATGGGAAAATTTAGGGCATTAATTTGCTGTTGTAAGTTGTTGCTTGTAAATTCTCGATCTAAATACTTCTTGGAAGTAACTTGAGAGCTAATTTCTGTTAATTCAGTTTTTACATTATCCAATGTGCTAAAGCCTTGATGAGCTATAAAGTCTGGTCTAATCTCAGAGAGACCAAATGCCAAGACATTAAGATTATTTTTGGTTGAAGATTGTGATGAGAGTAATTTTAAACTGGGAATAGTAGCAACAGCATATTGTTTTTCAATTAAGTATTGTTGACCATCATATAACGCTGCTAATGGTAAATTACGAAAACCACCATCTAATAGAAAAACAAGAGTTTTTATCTTGGCTTGTACTAACGTTTCTTCAATTGGTTTTACTAACCAACTGTAAACTTTTTGAGACAATAGTAAACTTTTCGGGGAAATAAAGCGTCTTTCTAATTCAGTACGCCACTGAATTAAAGTTTGTTCTAATTCATATCTTGATATAGGAATACTATAACTTTGTAGTTTTGACGATTTTGGTAATCTGACAACTATCTCTAATTGATTTTCCAAAATAATAGGATAGATCAAAGCTGCTGTCGGCTCGATTTCTTGTTGATTAAAGTTTGTGTTAGAAGGAAGATTACAATTCAAAAAATCTTCGACTTCAGCAATTCTTAAATCATCTAGAATTTCTATTGTTTGCTGCAAATTAGCTTGAGTTAACTTACGATCTGGTGCTTGAGTTATCATTAGCTCCACTAAATTTCGGTAGCTAGTTTCTATATCCTGTTGCCAGCTAAATTGAATTTCTGAACTTATTGACACCAGATCTTGTCGTAGAATATTTAGGTCTGCAACAGAACCCTGAAAAGCAATAATAGCTCGGTTGATTCTTCCTTGAGCTTGATATATACGACCTAATTGTGATCGCCATTGAGCATTAAGATCTGTAGCATTAATAGTCTGAGATATATTTAAAGCTGATCGACTAAACTTTTCAGCTTGTGACCAGTTTGCTTGCTTTTCGTAGAAATGACCCCTAATACCCAAAGCCAAAGATTCCGATCTAGAGTCTGACAATTGCCTGGCTTGAGTTTGAGCTTGATTAATATACGGGATTGCTAACTGTTGTTTTGGCTCAATTTCCATCAGACTTTGGGCAAAATTTAGCTGTGCCTGAATTGCAAAATGACTGGAAGATCTAGTGAAAACTGGACTATTTATTAGTGTTTCAACTAAACTATTAATTCGAGAGTCGATATCATGTAAATTTAAACTTTGACTAATAAACCACTGTCGTAAACTGAGCAACAGACTAAGCTCATTCAGTTGTACCTGGGTCATAATGTCTTTGACACCGGATTTAGTGACAGTTTTTTTTGCCTTTCGATAATAACGTAAAGCCTCAGAAGCAGAACTTATGGCTTTTTGTTTTGCTTCCTGTTTAATCTTTGGTAAATATGTTTTGTTATGTAGACTGCGGGCTTGTTTATATTTAGCTTTGTTGAGTTGAGCCAAACTAAGTAAAGTAATACTTTTCTCCTGTGAAGATTGCTCTAATTGCAAACTTTGCTTTAAAACTTGTTCCGAATGCTTCCAGTCTCCAAGCTGACGTAAAATATTGCCCAGACTTTGTAGACCTAATATTTTGAGTTTATGTTCTTTTAGTTGCTCAAAACTTTTCAGCACCATTTTCCAATCGTTCATATTAGAAAAATCACAACTGTAATCATTGGTAGCTGCTTTTAATAAAGTTTTGCAGGTGCGACGATAAAAACCTAATTTTTCTAAAGCCTGTGCTTGATTAATTAGACTTCCGGTAATTCCTGTTGAATCACCTAATTGTTCATAAATTTTGCTAGCTTTCTGCCAAGCTAGGAGGGCAGATTCAAACTTTCCCAAAGCTAGGGCGATCGCTCCCTGGGCATTTAAAGTCTGAGCTAAAATTAATTGAAAATCAACAGTCTTAAGTTCTATATCTTTCAGTAATTGCAGACTATGGTTGATCTTAATATTGGCTACTAACCATTTTTCAGATTTTTGTTCAACTAAAGATAGATAAGTTAAAGCTTGAGCTTGTTGTAATTTATTCCCCCTTGCTGTGGATATTGCTAGAGCTTTTTGCCATTTGGCTGCTGCCGTAGCAAATTGAGAGCGAGCATAATCATCTCGACCCTGTTGAATCAGTTGTTCTAAATTTGATATCTGGACTGATGATATTTGAGACGCAACGGGAAATTGAACGATTGCTAAAATCAAACCTATATAAAACCAAACTATTAGGTATCGAGTTACAAGATGGTTCCAAATCGAGCCAATTCTTCTAAGCATAAATATATTTCAATCATTTCCATGATTGTGATTAAATATATTTCAATGGAAAATAATCTTATAATAAGCGATTTATTCAAATGAATAAATTTTTTTCTAGTTATATTTCTATCAGTTCTCTAATTGTTTACTTGCTTTTCGATAGCCACGTCGCGATCGCTCAAATAATTCCCGATCGGACAACCCCAACTACCGTCAATACTGAGGGCAATCGTTTAGTTATTGATCGAGGAGATAGAGCGGGAACTAATCTTTTTCATAGCTTTGAACAATTCTCTATTTCTTCTGGGAAAGAAGCCTGGTTTAATAATGCAGTAGATATAGAAAATATTTTCTCTAGGATTACTGGCGGGAATATTTCATATATAAATGGTTTGATTCGTACTAATGGCGATGCTAATTTATTTCTCATCAATCCAGCAGGGATTATTTTCGGTGAGGGTGCCAGTTTAGATATTGGTGGTTCATTTTATGGTAGTACAGCAGAAAGTATTTTATTTCCTGATAATGTTGAATTTAAGGCTACTGATAACCAAACAAAACCACTGTTAACTATTAATCAACCTATTGGTCTGAACCTGGGTAATAATCCAGGGGATATTATTAATCGTTCTTTAGTGAAAAATAGTGCGGATGAAAAAGTCGGCTTAGAAGTCTCAAACACAAAAAATCTTAATCTAGTCGGAGGGAATATTAATTTAGAAGGAGGAATATTAACAGCATCTGGAGGTAACATCCAACTAGGTGGATTATCAGCAGCAGGAATCGTTGGTATTAGTGCTGATGGTAGTTTAAGTTTTCCTCAAGAGATAACTAAAGAAAATGTGTCCCTTACTCATGGTGCTCTGGTTAACGTAGTTGATACTGGGGGAGGGGCGATTAATATTAATGCTCAAAATTTGGAATTAAGCCAAGGAAGTCGTCTGATAGCGGGGATAGATAAAGAAGTAAATTCTTCTACCGCTCAAGCAGGAGATATCAAGCTCAATGTTGAGGAAGCTGTCATCATCAATGGACCTGAAAGCGGTATTTTCAATAATGTTGGCGAAGAAAATATCTTAGAAGATGAAGGAGAAGAAGATTATACTTCTAGTTTCAATGCAGTCGGCAATGCAGGCAAGATTAGCATTGAGGCTGGCTCATTATCCATCACTTCCGGAGGAAGAATTGGGTCGACTATTTTTGGGCAGGGTAATGCGGGGGATGTGACGGTTAATGCCCGTGAAAACATTGAAATTCAAGGGTTTGACAATGCTCCAGATGTTAATAGTGAATATCCAACTGGTATCTTTAGCAATTTAGAAGTTGGAGCCAAAGGTAACAGTGGCATAATTAAAATCTCTTCTGACTCATTTATCCTGGCTAATAGAGCTCAATTAAGGACTTCAATTGGTCAAGGTGCAGAAGGTATTGCTGGCAAAATTCTCGTGTCAACTGGCTCACTGACTCTCAATGATGCTGGCACTAGATTGGCAACTTCGGTACGTCGAGAAGGAAAAGGTACCGGTGGAGATATCGAGATCGAGGCTGAGACAATGACTATCAATCCGGGTAGCACATTATTAACGGAACTTGGTCCAGATGCGGTAGGTGAGGCCGGCAATATCGAGATTAAGACAGGCTCTCTAATACTGAATTCACCCAGTCTCAAGGAAGATAGTAGTTCAGCCGACAGATCTCTAATCGAAACAAGTGTATTTGATAGGGCACAAGGTAACGGCGGGAATATTGAGATTCAAACCAATTCTTTATCTTTAAGAGGAGAAGCTTTCTTGGCTTCAGAAATAAGAGAAGAAGCACAAGGTAACGCTGGTAATATCTTCATCGATACTGGCTCACTAACTCTCGACAAAGATAGTACTATTCAATCGATAACAGAGGCAATGACTATAGGTAATGCTGGAAATATCGAGATTAATGCCCATACTGTTGAGATACATGAGGGGTCGACAATATTATCGACCACTAAAGGAGAGGGAAATGCCGGCAAGATCGAAGTCAATGCCTCAGATTCAGTAGTTATTTCTGGCATTAGCGATTTTCTATATCTTGACAGAATTTTAAGAGACGAGATGACTGGAGAAATAGTAAGAAGAAACCCGATAGCAGAAGGTGGTTCTAGTGGTTTGTATACATCTGTTGAAGAAAAGGCTTCAGGTCAGGGTGGCGATATTGTAATTTCAACTCCCAATTTAAAAATCTTAGATGGAGGTGTTGTTAGCGCAGAAGTTGAATCCACAGCTCAGGGACAAGGAGGCGATATATTTATTGATGCAATTCAACTGGAACTTGGTGATGGTGGACAAATAATAGCCGATGGTTTGGGAATTGGCGACGCTGGTAAAATTACTCTCAATATTAAAGACAGTATTAGGGTTTTCGGCAGTGACCCGACTTTTTCGGAACGTTTTAAAGCTGAAAAAAGAACACGAGAGTCAATAGGACGAAATTCAGAAGAAATAACAGTTAATGGACGTTTAACTGAGCAAGAGGGAAGAGAAAATTTTACCCAGGTTGGTATTGGAGATGACCGCCAAATATCGAGTGTTTTTGCTAACAGTGAGAATCAAGGCAGTGGAGGGATTATCAATATTCAGACAGGTACTCTTACCTTAGAGGATGGAGGTCAGATCGCTGCAGCTACCAGCGCAGGAGAAGGTGGAAACATCATACTAAGAATTGACGATACTTTGAGTATGCGCAATAGTAGTTTGATATCTGCCCAAGCGACTGGCGATGCTGATGGCGGCAATATTGACATTACTACAAAATTTGTTGTTGCCTTTCCCAATGAAATATTCAGTAATGGTAACGATGTAATAGCTAATGGTCTGGTAGGTCAAGGTGGCAATATTAATATTTCTGCTCAGCAAATTTTTGGTTTAGCAGAACGTAAGGCTACTGCTAATAATGTTACTAATGATATTGATGCTAGTTCAGAATTTGGCTTTGATGGCAATATTTCCATCGACACTCCTGAAATAGATCCTAGTAGAGGATTAACAAAACTTCCCATTAAATTTATTAGCCCTAAGCCTTTACAAAGTTGTCACAGACAAAAACGTCAAGATAGTTTTATTAATATAGGTCGCGGGGGTCTACCTGACAATCCAGATAAAATCAACAGCAATAATACCTGGGAAGATTTACGTTCTGTTGATAATGGTTTTCGTAATTCGTCAGGTAGAACAATTAAGGATGTTGCAGTTAATGCTAAATCAAAACCAAAACAAATTGTAGAAGCTCAAGGATGGAGAGTAAATTCTCAAGGTAATGTAGTTCTTACAGCACAACCATTCACTAGTTCGAGCCAAAATGAAGCTATCAAATATACTACTTGCTATATTTTTGGTTGATACTGATGAGAGGAACACCAAAAGCCGAAATTGAAATAGATGTACCTGACGATTATTTAGTTCTTATGAACTATAACTCATGGCTTTAATCTCTTTTTCGATCTACTAACTTTGTATTGCTGAGGATGGATAAAGTTCACGAATTCAGAATTGTTACAGGTGGTCTAAATCTTAATATAATGTGTCAAATTTAAATATTTGACACAAATTTATGATTAAAAGAATTGCTGTAGGTTCTTGATAATGGAGATTTTTATTTGAGAATTTGAACTTGATTGTTATTAGCGATCGCTGTCACCCATTCACTTATTTTTCCATTGAATTTTGTAGCTAATTATTAGAGCCAATTCATTAACTATGTGTCAAAATTATATTTCTGACACAATCTAAAAGAAAATTCTGCTTTATGCTGATTGATGGTAAAAAATATAGTTACCGCCAGCTAATTGAGGAAACTGGTCTTTCTAGAAGTACTTTGCACCGACGTGTTAAAGCTCTTAAGGAATCTGGTGTGCCTCTTACCATGGGTGCGATCATGCAATTTCCAACTACTTGGGCTTTTCACGATCGCCATGGTGATTTTTATTCCTCTAAAACTGATTACGCAATCAAGAATAATATTCCATACTATGAAATGTTTCAAAATAATGAATAATAAACATTTATCATTTATCTATCAGTGTCTCTTAAACGTACGAGGAGATAGTATTTGTTCTAGAGAAGAGTAACGGAAAGCTCGGGGAGATTCATCGAATTGAGGGTGCGAAACTACGCTGAAGGTAGTTAATCAGAAAAAGTTCCCTATATTGAAGGTTGGTATATAGATCTGGAGCTTCGGGGCTGTGGATATGGAAAAAAGTTAATTCAAACCGCAGAAAATTGGGCGACAGAAAATGGTTTCGATGAATTGGCAAGTGATGCTGGACTAGAAAATTTGGTCAGTATTGCCGCTCACAAAGCATTGGGCTTTGAGGAAGTTGACCGAATTGTATGTTTGATTAAGAAGTTGATTTAAGGAAATTGAAAATTTCCTTTTCTTAATTAATGTGTCATAAATAAACTATTGACACATTTGAAAAAATTATGAGTAGCTATTTTTGAATAAGCTTTTAAACTCGTTCAAGCGATCGATATGGTTTAGGCGGAAATTCAATATTAATCTGATCTCCAGTATTGACTACTCCACTAGCTAAGACAATACCCATAATTCCAGCTTTACGAATGATATTGCCCTGTTCATCTTTATCTAACACCGCAGCCATTAAACCAGGTTGAAAGCGGTCTAGTTGAGTGCAAGGATTGCGTAAACCAGTTACCTGAATAACCGCGTCATTTCCTAGATGTAGCAGTGTGTCGGTAGGTAATTCTAAAAGATTTATACCCCTAGTCGTAATATTTTCTCCCATTTGACCGGCTAAGATGTTAAACCCGACAGCCTTTAACTCATCGTGTAATTCAGCATGAATTAAATGCACTTGTCTTAAGTTAGGTTGATTAGGGTCTTTTGCTACTCTGGAGCGATGTTTAACGGTTCTTCCAGAATGAGCATCGCCTTCAACACCTAATCCTGCTAATAACTTGATACTATCCTGATTTGATTTACTAAATGCATGGGTTGCTCTGCGACTTACGGCGGTCACTATTCCATTCATCGATATTAGCCTCTCTCAAAAATGTATCAATTATTAATTTATGACACATTTTAATTATTGAAGTTGTAGCAGTGACTCTTTGTTTAACAACAATCAAGGGAGTTCATTCTATTATTTTTGATGATTGGAGCTTTAATATTGTCGCGATCGCCTGAACTTTGCTTTCAAGATCACCTCTATCTAATAGTACTTGTAAACTAATAAAATGTGTCAAAACTAAACTAGTGACACATTTTAAAGAATTGAGTAGAAAAACAAGATTGGTAGAAATAGACTTACATAATTCACTTTAATAACAAAAAACATCAAGTTTTTTATTGCTTTTTAAGACTAATATCTAGGAAAATTTTTATCTTTTTGGAAAATAAGTGATAGTAAATTTAAATTCAATATATAGAATTGGAAGCATTCAAAATGTTATACATACTTTTGCCTGTAAACGCTTGTGATTTATATTTTGTCAAAGAACAATGAACTACCGATAACAGTAATTATCGGTAGTTAAGCTAAAAACGTACACAACGTCCACAACTATAGTGGTAAATGGTTAGAATTATTGAGAAATCACGCTGTCTAAAAAAGTAGTAAGATGGAAAACCAACAACAAATAAATGTCAATTTGAAACAAAGGCTTTACGATCATCTGACTCAAATTGTACGAGAGCGAGATCCCTATGTTGCTTCTGGAGGACATTTTTTGGTTAGGGAATATATCCGCGAGTCTTTATCTCAGTGGGGAAAAGTGGACAATCATGAATTTGAAGTTAATGGTAAAACTTATCAAAATCTAATCCTCAATCTTGATTCCGATCAAACATCCAACTTACCTCCGATCTTAATTGGCGCACATTACGATGCTGTACCTGGGACTCCTGGGGCAGATGATAATGCAACGGGAGTAGCGGTTCTATTAGAGTTAGCAGCAGTTTTTACTACTAGTCCGCTAAAATATCCCGTTAGGCTAGTAGCATTTGATTTGGAAGAATATGGTTTATTAGGTAGTACTGCCTATGCTCAACAGCTTAAGCAAAATAAAGAAAAGTTAAGACTGATGTTGTCCCTAGAAATGTTGGGATATTGCGATAATGCTGCTGATTCTCAGTCTTATCCTAAGATATTAAAACCCTTTTATGGCGATCGCGGTAACTTTATTGCTTTAGTAGGTAATTTAAAAGCCTTTCCTGATTTAATGCGTATGAGTCGCCAAATGAAACAAACTGGCACTCCCTGCGAAATATTACCAGATCCTAGTAGTGGCAAACTGGTTCCCATCACTGGATTTAGCGATCATCGTCCTTTTTGGCAACAAAATTACCGTGCCATCATGGTGACAGACACGGCAATGTTGCGTAATCCTCATTATCATCAGGCTAGCGATACAATCGACACTCTGGACTTAGATTTTTTAACTAATGTTTGTCAGAGTTTGGTCGCAGCTTTAAAGAAAATTAATTAGACAGACTTACTTAAACCGAATCAGCTCATAAATACTGAGATATTGAGAAGCTGAATTTTTCCAAGAATAATTGTATTCCATTCCTTGCAACATTAGCTGCTCAAATTCCTTAGGATACTCATAATATAAGCCGATCGCTCTTTCCATAGCTGATTCTAAAGCATGATTATCCATTTGATAGAAGACATAGCCATTACGCTTTTCTGGGGCATGGTCTAGATCGTAGTCACGGTCAAACACGGTACTGAGTAGACCACCAACACCTCTTACAATCGGTACAGTGCCGTATTTTAAACTAATCAGTTGAGTCAGTCCGCAAGGTTCAAAGTTACTGGGAACAACTACCATATCAGCCCCAGCATAGATTAAGTGAGCTAGTTCTTCGTTGAAACCAATCTCTAGATGTACGTCGGGATTATCGTTGAGAAAATGCTTTTCATGCCAAAATTTAGCGTTGACATCACCGGAAGTAGCTGAACCTAATAATACAAATTGAGCATTACGATTAAGAGCATAGTAGATTGCATGATGAACTAAGTGTACTCCCTTTTGATCGTCTAAACGACCGATGTAAGCAATAAGGGGTTTATCGCAATCCTTTAACAGTAGTCGTTCTCGTAAAGCTTGTTTGTTTTTTGCTTTATTTTGAGGCTGATTAAGACTGTACTGAGAGGGAATATAACTATCTGACTCAGGATTCCACAGATTGTAATCAACACCGTTAAGAATGCCACTAAATTTACCTTGATGAATTTCTAGAGTATGACCCAAGCCATAACCGACATCCGTAAAGCGAGCTTCCCATGCATGATGAGGAGAAACAGTATTAACATAATTGGAATATACTATCCCACCCTTCATGAGATTTAGAGCAAAGGGATTGAAGTTATCTTGTAGACGATCATAGTGGAAGTAGTATTCAGGTCGATTTAAACCTGTCGCCATCAGGATATCGTTGCCACAATTGCCTTGATGTCTAAAATTGTGAATTGTGTAGCAGACTCTCTGACGTTCCATTCCGTAGTACTGATACATTTCGTATAGCATCACGGGAACTAAGCCAGTTTGCCAGTCGTGACAATGGATGATATCAGGACGTTTATTACTTTTGAGTAAAAACTCCATTGCCGCTTTACTAAAGAAAGCAAAGCGCATCGGATCATCTTCACCACCATAGACATATCCACGATTAAAGAATTGATCTTGGCTCTTAGGTTGAATAAAGAAACAAAGTCTTCCGTGTACCCAACCACAAAAAACGTCACATTTAATTTCACCACCATACCAAGGTACGTCTAGATCGCGATAGGCATCGTGCAATCCCCAAATATGGTCATATCTCATGCAGTCATACATCGGCAGAATTAGCTCGACACAGTGACCCCGCTCCTCTAATTCCCTACTCAACCCATAAACCACATCTCCTAAACCGCCGGCTTTAATTACAGGAGCGCATTCGGAGGCAATCTGCACGATGTACATAATTTATTTAAACCCTCGCTTAATAAAAATTTATATTTGTCTATTTTAATTTAAGATTTTAGAACACAAATTCGTTTTTTCGCGGATTGATAGAAATAAAAAATATAAAATTGATCTTCTATCAACCTTAGTAGCCAGACAAAAAGGCGGAGGAAGCAGATTGTTGAAATATAAAGGAATGAAAAACGTATCTTTAATAATTGTATTATCTACTATTTAGTTTTTAAAAAAATTGCTTAATACACGAGATAAATTAAGTGATGTTTGATCTACAAAGCTCATTCTCATCAGGCTTCAAGAGTAATAAGTAGGAAGTAGTGAGTAAGGAGTAATACTTCCAGAATCACGCAAGACCAAGGCGCATATTTCGCCGCATGTATTCAAAAATTGAATTATATTTTTTTAGCTTTGTCCTAATTGATGAAGACACGTGTGCGAAAGCTTCTTCCTCACCGTGAGATGTCCGTGAGGACAAAGGGCTTGCCGGTATGTGTTTCGACCAAACTTCGGGCATTACTCATTACTCATTACTCATTACTCATTACTCATTACTCATTACTCATTACTCATTACTCATTACTCATTACTCATTACTCATTACTCATTACTCATTACTTGTTACTTGTTACTTCAGCCCAAAGGGCTTGGTAATGAGCAAGCTATTTTAATTGTTTTAAGTCTTGATCTTTTTACCCTTTCCCAAACCACTTAATCCTAATATTGACCAAAATATTCGTCTGCGCATCAGTAACACTAATATTCCCACAAGTAACATCACATAAGTACGGAAGTGATGAATAATTTCTATCTGAATCTGCCCAAAGTAGTGAGGTCCTACTAAGATCGTATGTATTATTGCTAAAGCCAGGCTAGGAACAGTCAGTAAATGAATTTTGCGCCAGTTTTTCCCTAATTTCTTTTTAAAATGATTAAAACTAGTTATGGCAGCAGGAGTCATCGCCGCCAAGGACAAAATACCAGCCCACATTCCCCATTGGAATTTGGGTGACATTAAGAAGATTGTTGCCCAATTTGAATGCAAGACATTAATAGTAGCATAAATAGCATGACCTAAGGCAGTCGCAAAAGCAAGTATACCGATAGTTCTACGATATTTTAGAGGTAGATCCCATAAGAAACGAATCGGACGAGCAATCAATGCCAACATCAAAAAGAACACCCCTGCGTGCCCGAGATGATGACCCATACCATCTGTTTTAGCCAATAGAACTATTCCGATAACTAATGCCGCCCAATCACCGTATCGAAATAATGGTTTTTCTGGCTTGACTTTAGCTTTTTTAGCCAGTTTAGTTTTTGACGATTTTACTTGACTAGTTTGTGGTTTGACTTTAATTTTTTGACTAGAATCAATAGTACCAACTTTTTCGGGAGCTGCTACGGTGTTGGTGGAACCTGAATTGTTAAAAGCAGTTTTTGCCAGGCTATCGAGAACCCCGGGTGCTAGTTGAGAAGAGCCTCGATTGACTGCCCGAATTGCTGAAGCTAAATCTTGAGCAATCATATTTTTGAGCAGATAACCTTTTGCCCCTGCCGCGATCGCATCCATAATTACGGGGTCATCCTCAAAGGTACTTAGAACAATAACCTTTACTTCAGGAAACAGTTTGGTTATCTCCTTGGTAGCCTCAATGCCACCCATAACCGGCATCAGTACATCTATCAAGACGACATCTGGTTTTTCTTGAATAATTTGCTCAATGGCATCTTGGCCATTGTGAGCAAATCCAACAATGCTGATATCTTCGACAGATAAAAACATTGCTTTCAAACCCTCACAAATTAGCTTTAGGTCATCTACAACCAATACGCGAATCATTTTAAGATGCTCCCACTCTCAAGTTTACAAGGTTTGTAAGTTTCCGTTTCTCGCTATATCCTCTCAGGAAACTCTCATTTTGCTTTAATTTTGCTTTAATTTTGTTTTGATAATGTTAAACAAAATACTTTAATTAGAATATTTAATACAAAAATTTACAATGTGTTAAATAAGTAAAAGTATTATTAACGCAAAAACTTCAGATTTCAAGCTATGACAGCTTAGAACTGTGATAAATTAAAAAGCCCGATTTTCCCCACCATAGAATCACAAGGGTGACAAACTAGAAACAGGAATTAAATGGCTATTTGAAGTCTTAAAGTTTATTCTTAAATTACGGATAATTTTGAATATCTGTCAGTTTAACGATTGAAAATTGACCAAGAGATCGTATCTAAGAATTAAAGCACAATGGGATTTTTGGCTCAACATTGGTTTGGCGATGATCATTAAGAACAGGTTTTAAATTCTAAAATTTGGTCAAAAGTGATTGAGAAAAAGCACCATAAAACTAGCGAGCAAATCTCGCTTAAGGAAGTAACACAATTCTAGATAGATTATTATCTACTAGTTGCTTTTACTTATCAAACAGTTTTCCACTTT
Organism: Pleurocapsa sp. PCC 7319; assembly: GCF_000332195.1. Lineage (NCBI taxonomy): Bacteria > Bacillati > Cyanobacteriota > Cyanophyceae > Pleurocapsales > Pleurocapsaceae > Pleurocapsa > Pleurocapsa sp. PCC 7319. The sequence continues at coordinate 1,225,452 of NZ_KB235922.1, read as the reverse complement.
CTAAACTGCTTGTCAAACTTAGACAAATTTGAATATAAAATACTTATGAAACTAGCAATGAGTGCCTAAAATGAGTAGTTAAAATAATCCGATAAAAGTGTTGATTTCTTCAATAATTTTGATCGGGGGTATTAGACTCAATAAAAACTTTTATAAATTATTAAATATATTAAGGAACAGTACTAGAACTCTAAAATCAATTAGTGGGAATAGGTTCTGCCTCTGAAGATGGAAGCTCTTTGGGGTCCGTACTTGGAGTAGTTTCGGTCGTATTATCTGTGGATGCCGGCTTAGGTTCACGCATTTCTGGGGGAGGAATCATAAACAAAGCTCCAGCCATCACTGCTAAACTACTAAATCCCAGCACTACGGGAGTTAGTCTCTCTGTTAGAGGTTGTTCGGGTTTACGGTAGCGCTTGCTAATTGGTCGTAATTCTAGAGTCATATTGGGCAGAGTATGGCGATCGCCATAAAACTGATCAATCGCATCTACTAAATCGAATAACTCGACTGTGGTTAAATTGACCTCAATCTTTTGTTCCTCACTACCTGGTTCAGGCTCAAGAGTTAGACGATGCAGATTTTGTTCGATAACTTTTTCCAGTGTAATTTGAGGATAGTTTGTCGTTTCTTGGTTGGGTTGAGACAAACCACTCAAAAATCCTTGAGCATACTTACTTACCGCTTGAGATAAGTTTTCTAAGAAAACGCTGCCACCACTAAGTTTTTGGTTGGAATTAAGAAAATTACACTCAGCATTAATCAAGATAGACATGGGGGGATGTCCATCTAAAATAGCAACGCTTTCAGTATCTGCATCTTCGAGCCCTTCCAACACCAAATTACAGTTTGGCAAACTGTATTGTCGCTTAATATTCATCTTTTATGCCACTTCTCCATCGAACAAACTAAACCACACCCTCTGCATTCCTCTGGTTCCTGTACAAAACAACAGCTTATTTAACAACGATAAAGCTAATTCGTTCAATTGTTCTTCTGAGGCTATGTAGGCTGATACTTTAGCACGGCGAGAGTTCATACGGCTACGGAAATGGGCGCGAAATCTTTCTAAATATTCTGAGAGACGAAAATGATTGTCGATCGGCAAATTTTTCTCTCGCATCTGTTGTTCTGCCAACAGTAATTGTCTAATTATTACCATCAGCTCTTTAGCTCGGTAAGCAGCAATAATTACTAATGCTTTGGCTTGGTTTAAGCTCAAATAATCTCTAGTGTAAGAACGTCGCCAAGGATTACTACAGCGCAAACGCCAAAGATTGACACGATGTTTAATAATTTCTTCTATTCCCAACTGTCTTGCCATCGCCAACATATGCTCTGATGCTCCTAATTCGAGAGCTTCGAGAGCTAATAAAAGTAAATCGATTTGTAATTGAGTATGGGGGGAACAACCCTTAGAGGGAAGAGATATGTCTGGTAAAGTGCTTAAAATTGATGCTTGGCTTTCCGCAGGAGCAGGAAAATCAGATTCTAAACTTGCAGATTGGCTCATTATAAAATTAAATCCATATTCTAGTTATATGTATTATTCTTTGTCGAGGATAACAAATAAATCTCTGGTGTTATGATGCCATAGCTATTAAGACAAAGGATGGATTGAATCTAATTTATTGACGTTTATTTATGGAACTCAAATCTTTAATTCGCGATATTCCCGATTTTCCCCAACCAGGAATTATTTTTCGGGACATAACCACTTTGCTGAATAATGCTGAAGGATTGCGCTACACCATCGAGCAACTGACTCATAAATGTCAGGCGGCAGATTTGGTTCCCGACTATGTAGTGGGCATGGAATCACGGGGCTTTATTTTTGCCACCCCGTTAGCTTATCAACTCCAAGCTGGTTTTGTCCCTGTACGTAAATCAGGTAAACTACCCGCTTCTGTTCATTCCGTTGCCTACGAACTAGAATATGGTACCGATCAGTTAGAAATTCATCAAGACGCGATCGCATCTGGGGCGAAAGTCTTAATTGTCGATGATTTGTTGGCTACTGGAGGGACAGCTAAAGCCACAGCTCAGCTTCTAGGACAAGTAGAAGCCGAAGTTATTGGCTGTGCTTTTGTGATTGAATTGACGACCTTAGCGGGAAGAGAACAATTACCTGACATACCAATTATTAATTTAGTGGAGTATTAAGAGAATCAACTTATCCTCAATTATTTAGTTTCAACTTCATATTTTCCGTAAACTGTTGCTCATTAAGTTGCTCATTAATTTGTTCTCCTGACTCTCGATTACTATAAATATGTATTGGCACTTTTTTGACCTAATAACGTCCGACAATTTGATACCTTTACTTAGTCAGTAAAATAGTAGGGTTGAGTAACAATTAACCTCTAAGCAAAATAATTATGTTTCTTCGTAAATCATTTTTCAAACCTCTATTAACAGCATTAACTTTAGCTACCTGTACTCTGGGGGGAGTTCATACTCTGGCTGTGGCACAAGGAACACCAGGCTTAGTTATTTTTGGTAACAGAGATGTAGATATTCTTAATTACTATCTAGATTTTGGTGGTGTTGCCGACAATCGCGATCGCTATCGTCTTAGAATTCCTAAAAAGAAATTACAGAATGGAGCAACTCAGTTTGTCATCTCTTATCCAGATTATTTTGATGGCAAATTTGATACCGATAAAATTGAAGTTAGACCGAATGGAGATAAGAAAAAATCTTTAACCCTCAAAGATGTAATTTGGGACGAAGACAATCATTTTGTCCAGATAAATTTGGCAGAGCCTCTCAAAGATCCCAAAAAATTAGAGATTGTCATGTCTAATGTCAAAAATCCCGAAGTCGGTACTTACTATTTCTATGCCCAGGTTGTGCCTGCTAACACTCCACCAGTTCCCGAGAGAGTTGGAGCATGGGTTTTGAGTATCAATCCGTAGTTTATAGTACAATTATGGATTGTGACTTTTCGTCAAGTACTTTAGCTCAATTTTTACAGAGGGAATAATCAGTGACTCAGCGTACTTTGGGCGGAACCAACCGCAAACAAAAAAGAAAGTCTGGTTTTCGCGCTCGTATGCGAACCAGCAATGGCAAAAGAGTGATCCAGGCTCGCCGTAAAAAAGGTCGCCATCGCTTGGCAGTCTAAGTTCAGTTAAGTATGGGATATGGGATTGCCAAAAGCCCATCGGCTCAGAAATCGGCAAGACTACAGGGCTGTCTACGACCAAGGTATCCGTCGTTACAGTCCTCACCTAACCTTAGTGGCACTTTTTTCCCAGGCACAAGCTAACTTAGTTTCTAATTCAGAAACGATGATTGGCATCTCTATTAGTAAAAAAGTCAGTAAAAAAGCTGTGGTTCGCAACCGTATTAAAAGGCAAATTAAAAGTGTAATTAGAGCTAAGTTGACCAAGATGGCCCCTGGTTGGAAAATAGTAATTGTCGTTAAACCCAAAGCAGTTGAATGCAAATATGAACATTATTTGCGAGAATTAGAAGAGTTATTAAAACAAGCAACAATAATCAATGGGTATTAAAGAAGAAGTTTTTTACGAAGGTGGACCCCACGTCGGAGATTTAATCTTCAACATATTATTAGCGTTTACCGTAATTTGTATCCCTTTAACTGTCGGTGCGATCGTCAGAGCTTTGTGGTTACGCTATCGGATTACAGATCGTCGGATTTGTGTTACCGGTGGCTGGATGGGAAGAGAACGAACAGATATTATCTATTCCGAAGTTATCAAAATTGTCAAAGTTCCTAGAGGTATTGGTCTATGGGGAGATTTAGTAGTAACTCTAAGAGATAAAAGCCGTTTAGAAATGCGTGCAGTTCCCCAGTTTCGAGAAATTTACGACTATATTTCCGAAAAAGCAGCGGCAAAAACAGGTAGACCTCTTGAAGCAATTCAAGTTAACTAAAATAAGCCGTGTGTGAATTAGCTTCGTCAAGATTTATTGGTCTAATTCACACGAGATATCTATATGAACCCTAATTAAAAACTATAGTTAATATTGTTTAGATCGGTTTTCCCTCTGGGTAATCGGCTAAACTGGACTGAAAATTGAAGTTATTCCGCAAAGGCTGGACAGATTAAAAAATGGATTTTGGTATCGGCTTTCTTTCAAACAATATCATGCTCCCAATCCTAGATTTTTTCTACGGGATTGTACCGAGTTATGGTTTGGCAATTATTGCTCTGACAATTGTGATTCGCCTAGCGGTTGTACCTCTCAGTGCTGGACAAATTCGCAACATGCGTAAAATGAAAATTGTTCAACCTCTGATGAAGGAACGACAGGAACAGATCAAGCAGAAATATAAGAATGACCCAGAAAAACAAAGGGAAGAGACAGCCAAAGTGATGCAAGAGTTTGGCAATCCCTTAGCAGGTTGTTTTCCCTTGCTGCTTCAAATGCCAATTTTATTTGCCCTGTTTGCTACTTTGAGGGGATCGCCATTCACAGACACGCCCTATGACATTGATGTTCAAATTTTACCTAGAGAGCAAATAGAGAGAATTGCGCCCCAGCCTTTTGCTACTAAACCTAAGAATATCTATATTGACGATGGAGTTCATGACAAAATTGCCGCAATGTTACCTGGGGGTAATAAGCTAGCAGTTGGGGAAAGTACCAAAGTAGAGTTACAAACCCCTAATGGTAAATCTTTAACTACTCTGATTCAAGAATATCCCGACAACAACATTGAACCTACTCTAAAAATTACCAAAGGCTCAGAGAGATTACAAATTAATGACAACGGTACCATTAAAGCTCTAGAGCCTGGAGATGCCACAATTCAGGTCACTGTGCCTGGTATTGCTGCTAATACAGGCTTTTTATTCATTGAGAAGCTTGGTCGAGTTGGCGTTACTGATGAAAACGGTAATATTAACTTTGATATCTTAGCTATGGTCTTGATGTTTGGTATAGGTATCTACATCAACCAGCAGATGAGTGGCGCACAAGGAGGTAATTCTGGTGCAGACCAACAGCAAACAATCAACAAAATAACACCTCTACTATTTAGTGGGATGTTCTTATTTTTCCCCTTGCCTGCCGGGGTATTGATGTATATCGTTGTCGCTAACTTCTTTCAAACTGGTCAAACTTGGTTTTTGATGCGAGAGCCTTTGCCCGAAAACTTGCAAAAAATCCTTGCTGAGCAAGAGAAAGCAGAAGCTGCTGCTAAAAGGGAAACATTGCCTTTTGAGCGCAAGCGCTCTAAAAAGAAAGAGAAAACTTCAGGTTAACAACCATCGTGGAAAGTCAACTTCAGTTTGGTAAACAGTGGCTAGAGCAGCTATTAAACTTTATGGGTTTAGCTGCTAAAGTAACCACAGAGGGATTTGAGAAAGTAACTATTGAATCTGATTCTCACTGGTTAAATATAGATATTAGTGGTTACACACCAGAGCAGAGACAGCAACTAATTGGTATTAAGGGAGAAAGTATTGATGCTATTCAATACCTCGCCAATACCATCATCAATTTGAATCGGGATCCAGAAGCCCAAAACTCTTTTGTAGTTGAATTAGATGGTTACAGAGTCCAGCGTAATCAAGAATTAGCAGCCCTAACTCAAGAAGCAACTGATCAGGTTAGAGAAACCAGCCAGGAAGTTGAAATACCAGGTTTATCCTCAGCAGAAAGAAAACAAATTCATTACTTGTTACAGAATGTTGAAGATTTAACAACTGAAAGTAGGGGTCAAGAGCCACACAGAAAATTAATTGTTAAGCTCAGAAACTCAGACTCTTAGTATTAATTGAGTATATGAGAAAGAGGACGTTGCATCCAAATAAAAGTAAATCATGGAAGCGATATATATTCCCCATCTGCTGAAAGCTTCTAAGCGTCAAGCAGAAATAATTGTTGATGATCAGATCGCTGGATTGAATAGTTTGACCCCTGTAAAAGGTACCATCAATGTACGGCACGGGGGCAATTTTTTAGAGATAACATCTCAAGCAGAAACAATTATTACCCTAACTTGCGATCGCTGTCTACAACATTATAATTATCGTCTGGCGATCGACACTTCAGAATTAATTTGGCTGGAATCTGAACGAGAAAATGTACAAGATATCCCTCTTGAAAGAGAAGTGAGCATGGAAGATTTATCCGAAACTCTTCCTCCTAATGGTCATTTTGAACCAGAAACCTGGCTCTTTGAGCAGTTATCTTTGGCTCTACCACTAAGAAAAGTATGCGGCGAGAATTGTCCTGGAGCAGCTCAGACATCTCTAGATGTTCAATCTCAGCTGGACAGTCGTTGGTCTTCTTTAGCAGCCTTAAAAGAGCAATTAAATGGTAATCAGTAATTACTGATTACTGATTACTGATTACTGATTTTTAAGTTCTTAGCTATCAGTTTTAGACTTTAACTGTCACTGGTCACTGAAAGAAGTTCTCCGTGCATTACGGTTACAGCCTGTCCTTGGAGAAAAACGCGATCGCCTCCATCGTAATTAATTTTGACTACCCCACCACGAAGAGAAGCTTGATAAGCTAAGAAACTATCTTGCTGCAAGCGATCGCGCCAATAAGGAGCAAGACAGCAATGAGCTGCTCCTGTAACTGGGTCTTCATCTATGCCTAAACCAGGAGCGAAAAACCTGGATACAAAATCATATTCTGAGTTATCTGCCGCCAAGCTAGTGACAATGACATTGGATATAGGTAGCTGCTTCAATAAGCCAAAATTCGGCCGTAACTGTTCTACCTGTTCTGGAGAATTTATTTCGACTAAATAACCCAAAGAATTGTATAAAACAGTCTTTAACTGTACTCCCAAAGCATCTTGCAGTTTAGTTATGGGCGGGATAGCTTGAGAGCGATTAGCCGGGAAATCTAGCTCAATCCAGTCATCGCGATAGTTAGCAGTCAGTAACCCGCTTTTAGTCTGAAAGTTAATCGACTGACCAGTTGAAGCATATCCTTCTGTCCATAATACGTGGGCACTAGCTAAAGTTGCATGACCACACAGTGGTACTTCTGTAGTTGGAGTAAACCAACGTAAACTATAATCTTGGTCTTGTTTATGCAAAAAAGCTGTTTCCGAAAGATTCATCTCCTGAGCTACTAACTGCATCCATTGATCATTCTGAGCCTCAGGTAACACACACACAGCCGCAGGATTTCCTTTAAAAGCTTGATTAGTGAAAGCATCAACTTGAATAATTTTTTGTTTCATTTCTACTTGATTAAATGTCGATATACCTTAAGTTCATCAAGAATATTGGGACACGGGTGTCAATTTTTGGAGCTGTTTCTTATAAAGAAATAGTGCAGCGGAGAGCTACGACTTCCTAAAATTCATACAATATAGATCAAGAATAATAGACCAAGAAGGCAAATCGATTTAATTATGAAGTCTAATCATACATCCTGCTTATTATCTTTCTTAGGATTAAGCGTTGCCACAAGCCCTTTTATAATCAGCATTTTGACTTTATATTATTTAACAGAATGGATGACCGAATTAGGAAAAGCTAGCGAAGAAATCTTTCGTTCTGAACGTTTACCTCTGCTCAATTTTCCCCATTTTGATTAGATTAGAACTAAATATCTTGAGCATCTTTTATATATCTTAGAAAATTGATTTAGGCAGTCAAGATAAAGACCATAAAGCTAGGGTTTATGCTGCAAATCATTAAGGTAATAGAGACACATTTGCAAAAATCGCTGTCTCAATATAATAATTTAAGTGTGTTGTCATTAAAACCTGTTTCAGTCTGAGGTTGTACGTACTGGATTGTCAAGATTGTCCATTTATACAGTCTGGATGCCGATAGTTATTCTCGCTCAGAAAATTCTGAATACTTTACTCCATAGATTAAGTCACACTATACATACGCCAAGCAGAGGTTTTTATGAGTTCGGTTGTTCAATCTTCGATCGCGGATCCACAGGAAGTAAATGTACTTTCTGCATCCTATTTACTGTTGCGCCATCGGCAAAAATTAGTAGAAGATCTGTGGGAGTCAGTGCTGCTGTCCGAGTGTGGAGAGGAAATGCTTAAGCTACTTAAGCAAATGCGCTCTCTTTCCTCTGCTGAAGGACAAGTAACAGATTCTCTTCCTGAGTCTTCGGTACCACAATTAATCGAGAAGTTGAGCTTAAATGATGCCATTCAGACAGCTCGTGCTTTTGCACTCTATTTTCAACTCACTAATATCATTGAACAACACTACGAATGTAGAGAACAAAAACTTTCGCGACGTGTAACTCATACCTCAGCTACTCCAGCAAAATCCAATGGGAATGGCATAAGTTCTGCTAATTCTATGCAGCCCACCGTGGATCAACTTGAGGAGAAGTGGGTTGAGCCAAGTATATCTAGCAGCAGTAAAGCTGGTTTATTTCACTGGCTTTTTCCTTACCTCAAGGAAATAAATATGCCTCCGCTAATGCTGCAAAGATTATTAGACCAATTGGATATTAGATTGGTCTTTACAGCACATCCCACGGAAATAGTGCGTCACACAATCCGTAAAAAGCAACGACGCATATCGCATATTTTAGAGCAGCTAGATGTTGCCGAAGAAGTAATGCGTGAAATGGGATTGTCTGACTCTTGGGAAGCCAGTGAAGCGGTTAATCAACTAACCGAGGAAATTCGTCTTTGGTGGCGTACTGATGAACTACATCAGTTTAAACCCAAAGTATTGGATGAGGTGGATTACTCTTTACATTACTTTCAGGAAGTTTTATTTGATGTAATTCCCCAATTGGCTTCGAGGATGAAACAATCCTTGGCTAGTTCTTTCCCTCATTTGTCTGCTCCAACTCATAATTTTTGTTATTTTGGTTCCTGGGTCGGTTCTGACCGTGATGGTAATCCTTTTGTAACTCCTCAAGTGACTTGGGAGACTGCTTGCTATCAAAGAAGTATTGTCATCGAAAAGTATCTCAAGTCGATCGAGCAGTTACGGGAGTTACTCAGTCTTTCTTTACACTGGAGTGATGTGAGACAAGAACTGTTAGATTCTTTAGAACAAGATCAGCAACAGATGCCTGAAATCTATGAAGAATTAGCAATTCGTTACCGTCAAGAGCCATATCGTCTCAAGTTAGCCTATATTGCTCGGAGATTAAAAAGTACTCTGGAACGTAATCAAGCTTTGGCTTCTGCTGCTGGCAGACAAGCAATCTCGGAAATCAATACCGATAATATCTATGCCTCGGGAGAAGAGTTTGTAGCTGAATTAAAGCTGATGCAGAGTAGTCTAGCCGCCACTAGTTTGCATTGTCGTGAATTGGACAACTTAATCTGTCAAGCTGAAGTATACGGATTTACTTTGGTCGAACTAGATTTTCGTCAGGATTCTTCTCGTCATTCAGATGCGATCGCCGAAATCACTGCTTATCTACAAGTACTCCCCAAACCCTACAATGAGCTTTCTGAACCAGAGAAAACTGCTTGGTTAATTCAAGAATTAAAAACCCGCAGACCTTTAATCCCCTCAGAAATGCCTTTCTCGGAGGCTACTTGTGAGACGATCGAAACCTTGAGAATGTTGCGTTTACTGCAACAGGAATTTGGACGGGGTATTTGCCAGACTTACATCATTAGCATGACTAACTTTGTTAGTGATGTCTTAGAAGTTCTGCTACTATCCCAAGAAGCAGGATTATACGACCCTGCCACCTGCCATACCACAGTCAGAATTGTGCCTTTATTCGAGACTGTAGAAGATTTAAAACGCGCTCCTTCGGTAATGAGAGAGCTATTTGAACTTCCACTTTATCGGGCAGCTTTAGCAGGAGGATATCAACACGTATCGGCAGTTCAAGACCAGAATACTCATGCAGCCATTAGCCCTGTTCCCCTAAAACCCAGCAATCTTCAAGAGGTAATGTTGGGTTATTCCGATAGTAATAAAGATTCTGGCTTTCTGAGTAGTAATTGGGAGATTCATAAAGCTCAACGAGCCTTACAAGAAGTTGCTTCCGAATTTGGTATATCGTTACGAATTTTTCATGGTCGCGGTGGTTCTGTAGGTCGTGGTGGTGGTCCTGCTTATTCGGCGATTTTAGCCCAGCCAACTGATACGATTAAAGGCAGAATTAAAATTACCGAACAGGGAGAGGTTCTAGCTTCCAAGTATTCCTTACCTGAGCTAGCACTATATCATCTTGAAACCATGACGACGGCAGTCATTCAATCGAGTTTATTGGGCAGCGGATTTGACCGCGTAGAACCTTGGAATCAAATCATGGAAGAATTGGCAGTGCGATCGCGTGCTGTGTATAGAGCGTTAATCTATGAGCAACCAGATTTTGTCGATTTCTTTCATTCCGTTACCCCAGTCGATGTCATTAGCCAGCTACAAATTGGTTCTCGCCCTTCTAAACGTCCTGGAAAAGGGAATGCCAGTAAAAAGAAAGATATGAGCAGCTTACGGGCAATTCCTTGGGTTTTCAGTTGGACTCAAAGTCGCTTTTTGCTTCCTGCTTGGTATGGTGTTGGCTCTGCTTTACAAGGTTTCCTAGATCAAGAACCAGAAAAAAATCTGGATTTACTGCAATACTTTTACGTTAAATGGCCTTTCTTTAGAGTCTTAATTTCTAAAGTAGAAATGACTCTAGCTAAAGTCGATCTACAAATAGCCGAACATTACGTTAAAGAACTGTCTCAACCAGAAGATTTAGAACGTTTTGATAAGCTATTTGCCCAAATATCTCAAGAATATAATCTAACCAAAGATTTAATTCTCAAAATTAATGGTCAAATGAAATTGCTTGATGGCGATCCTGAATTACAAAGATCGGTACAACTGCGTAATGGGACAATTGTTCCCTTAGGATTTTTACAGGTGGCATTAATTAAACGCCTTCGTCAACACGATAAATCTCAAGCGTTACACTTCCGCTTTAGTAAAGAAGAACTATTGCGTGGGGCGATGCTTACCATTAACGGCATTGCTGCGGGAATGAGAAATACCGGCTGATGTTTTAAATGTTTTAAATAATTGACAATCGATAATTCAGATTTAACGCCTCTTTCTTCAGAAAGAGGTTATTTTTTATTAAATACGCATTAGCCAGATCGACTCATACCCAAAAAAAATGAATGCGACACATCCCGTAAGGGCGAACGGCAGTTCACCCCTAAACCAAAATTATCTGCCGCAGACATTAATTGAATTGGTATCAGAATAAGAAGACTCCGAAAACACGATTTACCAAACCAAAATGGTGGTTAAAGAAAATTTAGGGCTGAATACTTGTTCGAGATTTATTCTTTCGGAAGTGAACTTCACAAAGAACCACACCCTCCAGACTGTAAATGATCTTTAATCGCTGACAAATAACCGACATTTTGTAAAGCGTTCTTCGGTAAGCGATTCTGCTTTATTGCTGCTGATACTAAGGTTTGAGCATTGACTTTTCCCGAACGAATAGCACTATTAAGCTTACTATAACTAGGAATGCCTTGGGTTTTAAACCTTCCTTGACGTGCTAGTTTAATTAGCTTTTGAGGAGGAATAGTATTACCAGCTGGCTGCTGGGTGCTATCCACTGTTCGGGCATTGACAGATGTAATATTAAAGGATACTAGGCTGATTAGGGAAATCGTGCCGCTCACAAAAGATTTCATCATTTTTGTTTAAAGACGATAATTCAATTAGTAATCTTAAAATATATTTTTTTTCTGAAAAGAGGTTGAAAGGAATCTGAAAGCTGACTGATATCAATTTACAAACATTCAAATTAAGTAGATAGTCTTTTAGTAAAAAACATCTAAGTTACCTAAGTAAATTGAGAACGATCGCAACGATTCGCATATTTTATATTTTATGATCATACAAGACATCCAATTCGGCTATATCTTTAATACTTAGAGGAAAACATCTATTAAGATAAATTTTAATAATTTCTATTTAATCAAATGGTTCAGCCACTTCCTTTCCATCAAGGTCAGTTTAAATGGCAGCAAGCTCAAAGAATTCTAGAACTGTTATCGGCTTTGAGCTATCGTTCTTCGACAATCGATAGCTATTTGAAAGATATCGCCTGCGGAGTCAGCCAATTGCTGAATCTAGATTGGTCGGTAGTTACTTTTTGTTGGGCTGAAAAAGAAAAAATAATCGCCAGCAGTTTAGATTTGGGAGCAGGAGAGCAGATCTATTCTTTGCACGGTACTTTAACTCATACTGTTGTTAGAACAGGGAAAACTTTACAGGTCAAAGACACCCAGACTCAAACAAAATACGGAAAACCTCCCGAAGGATATCGTTCCTATTTAGGGGTACCTTTACAAACACCAGGGGGTAAGACATTTGGGACAATATGTTCTTTTTGTGTTCAGCCGCGTTCTTTTGACGAAGAAGAATTGAGAACTGTCCAGTTATTTGCCGAAAGAGCAGCGATCGCGATTGACAATTATAATCTCTATCAGCAACAACAAGATTTTAATCAGGCTTTGGAAACAGAAGTGGCTCTCCGTACCGAGCAGTTAAGAGCCACTCAAGCGAAATTGATTAAAAAAGAAAAATTGGCGGCTATTGGTCAATTTGCTTCCATGATTGTGCATGAGATTCGCAATCCCTTAACTACGATCATGATGGGTTTAAATTCCCTAAAGCGACTCCAACTTGAAAAACGAGATCGTATGAGATTGTCTTTAGCAACAGAAGAAGGAGATCGCCTTTTGGAGCTATTAAAAGAGATTCTCTTCTATGCTAAACCTCAAATACTTGAATTAGAACCAATAGAAGTAGCTCCGTTCTTGGCTGAATTACTGTTTGATTTACGACAATTGCCAATGGCTTCAGGAAAAGAGATTCGATTGATTCCTCTGCCAGAAAAGCTAATAATTAGAGCTGATAAAAATAAGCTTAAGCAAGTCGTAATTAATTTAGTTCAAAATGCTTGCGAAGCGATCGCTCTGGGGGAAGTAGTTACCTGTACTTTAACTAAAACCCAAAATCCTGAATCTATTTGCTTTAGTATTCATAATCAGGGAACTCCGATTCCAGAAGAAATTTTACCAAAACTGAGTGAACCTTTTGTTTCTAGTAAATCAGGAGGAACTGGTTTAGGTTTAGCAATTGTTAAGCAAATTGTCAATGCACATCAAGGTACTTTGTCGATTCAATCTAATACAGTAGAAGGAACAACTATTAGTTTTACTATTCCTGTTTGATGTTAAATATGAGTTCGGAGTTCGGAGTTCGGAGTTCGGAATTCGGATTTTTTCTCGAACTATGCAAGATAAAGAAACGGCTACGCCGTAGCTATTAGCTATTAGCTTCAATCAAATAGAGTCTTAAACTCAATTACGCTTTTAGCAGTCAAACCAAGGCTAAAAGCTAAAGGCTAAAGGCTAAAGGCTAAAGGCTAAAGGCTAAAGGCTAATAGCTTTAAGATAAACGATGAGCAATCACTTCAAAATATTGTTTTATTGATGATTATATTCTGGAGATGTCTATTTATAAACCAGTAAAGTAAATTGAAAACAACTACCTTCTGAAGGAGAACTATCTACCCAAATTTGACCATAATGGGCGCAGACAATCTGGTGACACATAGCTAACCCTAATCCGTAGCCTTCCTGATCGCGATCGCGCTGGAGCCGAAAATTGTCCTCAAAAATAACCTCTCTTTTTCCAGGGGGAATGCCCGGTCCCGTATCACAAATACTAATTTGAACTTTTTGGTTAGTACGATGCAAAATAGACAGAGAAATTTGACCTTTTTCTGGAGTATATTTAATCGCATTATCCAGCAGATTACTAATCAATTGACGAATTAACTCTTCGTCAGCATAGACCAAAGGAATATCTTGGGGAATGTCTTCCTTATAAGTCATTAATTTTTGCTTCAGTCTAGTCTCAAGTTTAGTGACAACTTCTTGACATAAAGGCTTTAAACGTATGGGAGACGGTTTGACTCGTAGCTTGGTACTCACGCTTTGAGAGTTTTGCAACAGCTCACCAATCATGTGATTCATGATGCTAAACTGGCTTTTTGCCTGTTGAAAAAGCTTTTTTTTCAGACTTGCCAGCTTAGTTGCCTCTATGTGTTCATTCTTTTCTGACAACTCAATAGTTTCCATTGCCATAGAGGCTGCTGTTAGAGGGGTACGCAGATCGTGAGCTAGCATAGCCAAAATTTGGTCTTTAAAGCGTAGCTGTGCTAGCAATCTTTCTTTTTCCTTTTTTAAGGAAAATATTTCATCAGCAAGTTTAACGTTTTCAGCGTAGAAACCAACTTTATCTAAAATCGAAATAGATAAGTCATCTCCCAAACTTTGACTATCAACACTAATATCTGAACTATCTAGAGCTGCTTGCCAACGAGGCCACCACTTCTCCAATTGTTTAATTAAATTACTACCAGCTAGAGTTTGCCTTGGACCTGGAGCCACTTTAACTAAAGCAGGAGTAGCTACTAATTTTAGATATTCTACCAAATGAGGTTGCTTGTCAATTTCAACTATTTCTAACTTGAATGAATAATCTGATTGCAAGCCCTGTAAATAAGCTTGGATTCGCTGGATATGCTCTTCGGAAGAAGAACGTTTGTCTATAAATAGTAGGAGTTGAAGCAAACTTCCCCGGTTATTATCTTTTAAGTCATCGGGATGTCGCCCATTAGATTGCAACACTAGAGATGAAAACCCAACAGATTTTAAAAAAGCTTTCTGAACTCTAAACATGTGGTCATGATAGGAATACAGATCGCCTAAGGCACTTACTTATTCCAAATTATTCCAGCTATAACAACGCTTCCAATCTATAAAAAGTCGAGCGCGTGTTAGTAACTGCTATATTGGGCGGCATTTTTTCTGATAGCTAAACTTTTTCAGAATACGTTATTAAGATATCATAAAATTTACCCAGATTGCCTCAGTTCCCTAATTTAGGTCATAAAAAATTTTAGCAATATCTTATTATCATGGCTCTTGGTTATCTTGCCCTTGTTTTACACGCTCACTTACCCTTTGTTCGACATCCAGAAAGCGACTTTGTCTTAGAAGAAGAATGGCTATTTGAAGCTATTACCGAAACCTATGTCCCATTGCTTCAAGTATTTGAAAACTTGAAACGGGATGGAGTTGATTTTAAAATGACTATGAGCATGACACCTCCTCTGGTGTCAATGTTGCAAGATGAACTTCTACAAGATCGGTATGATGATCATCTAGCTCAGCTCCAGGAATTAATTACCAAAGAAATTGATCGCCATCAGCACAATGGTCACATGAGCTATTTGGCTGAATATTATGCCAAGTCCTTTAAACAAATTAGGCAAACTTGGGAAAGCTATGATCGAGATCTAGTATTAGCTTTTAAACAGTTTCTCGATAGTGGCAACCTAGATATTATTACCTGTGGAGCAACTCATGGTTATCTTCCTTTAATGAAGATGTATCCTCAGGCAGTATGGTCACAGATCAAAGTAGCCTGTGAACACTATGAAGAAAGCTTTGGTCGCCCTCCCAAAGGAATTTGGTTGCCTGAATGTGCTTATTATGAAGGTTTGGAGAGAATGCTTGCCGATGCTGGTTTGCGTTACTTTTTAACCGATGGACATGGTATTCTCTATGCTCGTCCTCGCCCTCGTCATGGCTCTTATGCGCCTATTTATACGGAAACGGGAGTAGCGGCTTTTGGTCGCGATCATGAATCTTCTCAGCAGGTTTGGTCTTCCAAAGTGGGATATCCAGGTGCTGTAGAGTACCGCGAATTCTACAAAGATTTGGGTTGGGAAGCTGAATATGAATATATTAAGCCCTACATTATGCCCAATGGTCAGCGCAAAAACACTGGTATCAAATACCATAAGATCACTAGTCGTGATGGGGGATTATCAGAAAAAGGTCTCTATGATCCTTATTGGGCAACAGAGAAAGCCGCTGAACACGCGGGCAACTTTATGTACAATCGGGAGCGACAAATCCAGAATCTCCATGGAATGTTGCAGCGTCCCCCAATTGTGGTTTCTCCCTATGATGCCGAATTATTTGGTCATTGGTGGTATGAAGGACCTCAATTTATTGATTTTCTCTTTCGTAAGAGTTGGTACGACCAGAATACCTATGACATGACTCACTTGTCAGAATACTTACAGAAGCAACCTACTCAGCAGGTGTGTCGTCCTTCTCAGTCTAGCTGGGGTTATAAAGGATTCCATGAGTATTGGTTAAATGATACTAATGCTTGGATTTATCCTCACCTCCATAAAGCAGCAGAGAGAATGATCAAACTAGCAAGTCGTGAGCCTGCGGATGAATTGGAATGGCGTGCCTTAAATCAGGCTGCCAGAGAGTTGCTGTTAGCACAATCTTCCGACTGGGCATTTATTATGCGAACTGGTACGATGGTTCCTTATGCTATCCGTAGGACGCGATCGCATTTGCTCCGCTTTAACAAAATTTATGATGATGTTTTAAGCGGGAAAGTAGATTCAGGTTGGTTAGAAAAAGTTGAGGCAATTGATAACATATTCCCTAATGTAAATTATCGAACCTACAGAACTATGTAGCTGGTTAAAAGCTCTAGGCTCTAAGCTCTAAGCTTTCAGCTTTTAAATTTTGCTTATCCCTGACCAAGATTTCATTGATCCGGTTGAGGGATATTTTTTATTTTCGAAACGGATCAACTATTTGTTTTTGGTTTCGAGGTAGCGCTAAAGCTGGCGATTAACAGGAGTAATACGCCAATATTGATCGATACATCCGCTAAATTAAATACAGGAAAATTAATCAGACGAAAATCCAGAAAATCTACGACATAACCAAATAAAAAGCGATCAATTCCATTGCCGATCGCTCCTGCCAAAATAAATCCATATCCTAATTGCTCAATTAAACTTATTTTGGGGGTATACCAGACAAAAATTATTAACGCTAAACTGACCACCAAGGAAATCCAGCGTAAAATGTCAACCTGTCCGCGAAAAAAACTAAAGGCAGCCCCCGTATTGATCACGTAGGTAAGATGAAACACTCCCTGCCAGAGAGGAACTGTATCGCCGATTTGGGCAAAACTCTGGACAACCAAATATTTAGTTATTTGATCGAGAATGATACCTAAAATCGCAATGAGCCAAAAGCTCCGTTTTCTTCTTATAAATTTCTTGCTCATAACAATTAAATATAAATAAAAACTGAACTAAGTTATAATTGTTAAGAAATTTTGAGCTGACGATACAAAAGTCTATAGACCAATTTTATGTCTCTTCCTATTCGCAATATTGCAATCATTGCCCACGTCGATCACGGTAAAACAACTCTCGTAGACGCGCTTCTTAAACAATCGGGTATTTTCCGCGAGGGCGAAGATGTACCGGATTGTGTCATGGACTCAAATGACCTGGAAAGGGAGCGGGGAATTACCATTCTGTCCAAAAATACAGCAGTTAGCTACAAAGATATCTTAATCAACATTGTTGATACTCCTGGACACGCTGACTTCGGTGGAGAAGTAGAACGTGTATTGGGGATGGTTGATGGCTGTGTATTGATAGTTGATGCTAACGAAGGTCCTATGCCCCAGACCCGCTTCGTGCTTAAAAAAGCTCTGGAAAAAGGCTTACGTCCGATCGTAGTGGTTAACAAGATTGACCGCCCCCGGGCTCATCCTGATGGAGCAGTTGACAAAGTATTTGACTTATTTGTTGAGCTAGGTGCAGACGACGATCAGTGTGACTTTACCACTCTTTACGCTTCGGGCTTACAGGGCTATACCAAAGAAAATCTGGAAGATGAGGGTGTGGATATGCAACCCCTATTTGAGGCGATTATCCATCATGTTCCACCACCAGCAGGGGATGTTGAAAAGCCTTTACAACTACAGGTAACTACCTTGGATTATTCTGATTATCTTGGTCGAATTGTCATTGGTAGAATCCACAATGGAGTTCTTAAAGCTGGTCAACAAGCTGCACTAATTAAAGAGGACGGCAAGGTTGTCAAAGCCAAAATATCTAAGCTGATGGGCTTTAAAGGATTAGCTAGAGTCGAATTAGAGGAAGCCAGCGCAGGAAACATTGTCGCAGTTTCTGGTTTTGCTGATGCTAATATCGGTGAAACTATTACTTGTCCTAATGAACTCCAAGCATTGCCTTTAATTAAGGTGGATGAGCCTACCCTTCAAATGACCTTTTCGGTGAATAATTCTCCGTTTGCAGGGCAAGAAGGAACATATGTAACTTCCAGACAAATTCGCGATCGCCTGATGCGAGAATTGGAGACCAATGTCGCCCTGCGTGTGGAAGCTGGTGATTCAGCAGAAAAATTCCTCGTCTCGGGCAGGGGTGAATTGCACTTAGGTATTCTGATTGAAACCATGCGACGTGAGGGCTACGAGTTTCAAGTATCCCAACCCCAAGTAATTTACCGTGAAATTAACGGCAAACCCTGCGAACCATATGAATATCTGGTATTAGATGTACCCGAAGTCGCTGTTGGTAGTTGTATTGAGCGTCTTGGACAACGCAAGGGTGAGATGATGGATATGCAAAATAATGGTGGACGCACCCAGTTAGAATTTGTAATTCCCGCTAGAGGTTTAATTGGCTTCCGTGGCGACTTTGTCCGCATAACTCGCGGTGAAGGAATTATGAATCATAGTTTCTTAGAATATCGAGATTTCTCTGGAGAATTGGAAACTCGTTATAATGGCGTGATTATTGCTTTTGAAGAAGGTAGCTCGACATTTTATGCTCTCAAAAATGCCGAAGATCGCGGTACATTCTTTATTACTCCTGGTACTAAAGTTTATAAAGGTATGATTGTTGGGGAACACAATCGCCCCCAAGATTTAGACTTAAATGTCTGTAAAGCCAAACAACTAACTAACCACCGTGCCGCTAGTGGTGATGAATTAGTTCAGCTACAAGCACCAACTGAGATGAGTTTGGAGCGAGCTTTAGAGTATATTGGTCCTGATGAATTGGTGGAAGTAACTCCTGAATCTATCCGTTTACGGAAGTTGAAAACTAAAAAATTGGCGAAAAGATAAACATTGTCTAGTTTATAAATTAATTCGGAGGGTAGACTAATTTAAATCTATCCTTTTTTTCTTCGGGAAATTTATCATTAATTTGTCCAGCACTATACTCGTACCTAAGTGAATATTAGGGGCGAACAGCTGTTCGCCCCTAACACAGATGATGATTTGTCATAGTCTTCAATTTTAAGTTAGGATCGTTCTTTTATTGATCGCTAATAATAATCAAACTATAAATTGCGAAGAGTTTAGTTCGATAAACTGTCTAAAAACCAAAAAACGACCATGAATCTCAACATCATGAATCGCACTACAAGAAACTATTTTGCTGTTTTATTAGAATTGATTGGGAGAGGAGAGGACGGGGCTAGCACAGAACAAACCTCCTTGAATTTCAAAGACATAACCAACTAAAACTAGCCTTGAAGAAATTCCTCTCCTGTGTCTTTTTGCAAAATTATAAGACTTCCCAATAAATTATTTTGCAGATTTAAACTTGATAGTAAAGTACTCAATAAAATTCCAACTAAGTAGGTTTATAAATAGCGCACAATAACTAGACTCAACATTTGGATCTAACAACTAACCAATTCTGGCTAAGATTGCGAATTTTCTTAATGTCATTTGCTACTAAAGTAAGGCATAATAACTAAGACTAATTCACCTATTTTTTGCTTATATCCATTTAAAAGTTACTGTGTAGATTCCTAGCAGGAGGTACTTGCTAGAATCTGCTTTGGAAAGAAGATTGGTGTGCTTCTCTGTACCTATTAGTTAAACTAACATCACCAATTATTCAAAACAAGGTGTGTTTACTAATGTTTACAGTCATCCATAAACTGAAACATTGTCTTAATTTTGATATACTTTTCCTGATTAAAAAAGAATCTTATGGTTTCAGCTGTTGTAACTAATTCTGCTGCTCAAAATTCGACAAAACCGTTAATAATCTTGGTAGATGGTCACTCCCTAGCTTTTCGTGCTTATTATGCCCTCAGCAATTCTCGAAGAGGTCCTTTAATTACTTCTACAGGTATTCCCACGAGCATTTGTTTTGGATTTATTAACTCTTTATTGCAGGTATTGGAAACAGAAGAACCGCAATTTATGGCGATCGCTTTTGATTTAAGTGAGCCTACATTTCGCCATGAAGCTGATGTCAACTATAAGAGCGATCGCGTAGAAACCCCTGAAGACTTTATCCTCGACATCCAAAATTTACAACAACTTTTAGAGGCATTTAACTTAACTATTGCCACTCAGCCAGGATACGAAGCTGATGATGTCTTGGGAACAATTGCCACAAAAGCTAGTGCTGAGGGCTATCGGGTCAAAATTATTACTGGCGATCGTGATTTATTTCAATTAGTAGATGACGAAAGAGAGATCAGTGTTTTATATCTACATAATCAAACCTTTAAGAAAACGGCTCATAGTTACACCGAGTTTGATCATGCAGGTGTAGTTAACAAAATGGGAGTGAAACCAGAACAGATTGTAGACTATAAGGCTCTTTGTGGTGATAAGTCTGACTGCATTCCTGGAGTTAAGGGAATTGGTGAGAAAACGGCGGTTAAGCTATTAAATGAATATCAAACTTTAGCAGAAGTATATAACAATATCGATCAAATTAAAGGGGCAACTAAAAAGAAACTGGAAACTGGAAAAGAAGATGCGTTACACTCCCAGTTTCTAGCCCAAATTGCTTTGGATTCTCCTGTAAAGATCAATTTAAATGACTGTAAGTTAGTTGGCTTTGAGCAAGAGCTAGTTTTGCCTTTACTTAAAAAGCTAGAGCTTAAGAAAACTATTGGTAATCTTAATAAATTACAGCTTAAACTGGGGGGCAATCCTGAAGTAAAAGTTGTTGAAGTCAAGCCCAAAATTAACAAAAAAAGTCAAGATAATGATGGTCAACTATCTCTATTTACTGATAATCTGACAGCCGATCAGGAGCCAAAGGTGGAATCAATAGAGCTATTTACACCACAGCTTAATACGCAAATTATTGATACCGAAGCTAAATTAAAGCAGTTAATAAAAACCCTAAAAAAACATACCGATCCAGCAAAACCTGTCGCTTGGGATACGGAAACTACTTCACTAGAAACTCATCTAGCCGAGTTGGTGGGCATTGGCTGTTGTTGGGGAAATAGTGACAGGGAGATTGCTTATATTCCAATGGGTCATAAGGAGGGGAAACAACTAAAACAAGAATTAGTATTATCTACTCTCAAGCCCATCTTAGAGAGCGAGAAATACCCCAAAGCTTTGCAAAATACGAAGTTTGATCGTCTAATCTTACATCATCAGGGAATTAAGCTAGGGGGAGTGGTTTTTGATACTATGCTGGCTAGCTACGTGCTGAATCCTGAAATGACTCATAACCTCGGAGATTTATCAGAGCGTTATGGTCTAGAAATCGCTGCCAAGAGTTATAAGGATTTAGGGATTCCCAAAGGAGATACTATTGCCGATTTAGACATTGCCGTAGTAGCAGATTATTGTGGACTAGATGTATATGCGACCTATTACTTAGTGGATAAGATCAAGGGAGAGTTGGCTAAGTTTCCTGACCTAGAAAAACTACTATTAGAAGTAGAGCAACCTTTAGAACCTGTATTAGCCGCGATGGAAAATACAGGGATTAATTTGAATACTGAATATCTACAACAATTTTCCCAGAAACTAGACCAGGATTTAGAAAAAATTGAACAAGCAACATATCAAGCAGCAGGAGAAGAGTTTAATTTAGGTTCCCCCAAGCAATTAAGTGTAATTTTATTTGAAAAACTAGGGTTAGATCGTAAAAAATCTCGTAAAACAAAAACAGGTTATTCCACTAATCAAGCAGTATTAGAAAAGCTTAAAGGCGATCATCCAGTGATTGATAACATGCTGGAGTATCGTACTCTGGCAAAACTCAAATCTACTTACGTTGATGCTCTCCCTAGCCTAGTCAGAAAGTCTACTAAAAGAGTTCATACTGATTTTAATCAAACGGTAGTTGCCACAGGAAGATTATCATCTTCTAACCCTAATCTACAAAATATTCCCATTCGTACTGAATTTTCTCGTCAGATTAGACAGGCATTTATTCCTCAAGATGGTTGGCTATTAGTTGCAGCAGATTATTCTCAGATAGAATTGAGGATTCTAGCACATCTCAGTCAAGAGCCAGTATTAGTTGATGCCTATCGAAATAACCGAGATGTCCATAGGGTCACTGCTCAACTATTATTTGAAAAAGATGATATTACCTCTGAAGAAAGACGTTTAGGTAAGATAATCAACTTTGGAGTTATCTATGGTATGGGAGCGCAAAGATTCTCACGAGAATCTGGTTTTAAAGTTGATATTGGCAAACAGTTTATCAGTAAATATCATCAACAATATGCTCAAGTCTTTGCATATTTAGAGGGAGTTAAAAAACAGGCGATCGCTTTAGGCTATGTTAATACTATTTTAGGTAGACGACGTTACATTAATCTAATTAGTGAGAGTCTCAAGCAACTGCGAGGCAGTAACCCCGAAGCGATTAATCTAGAAGATCTTAACTATAGCTATACCGATGCTCAAACATTAAGAGCCGCAGCTAATTCACCCATACAGGGTTCCAGTGCTGATATTATCAAAATTGCCATGATTAACCTTCAGGATATCCTGCAAAACTATCAAGCGCGGTTGTTGCTTCAGGTACATGACGAACTAGTATTAGAAGTTCCCCCCGAAGAATGGACAGAACTACAAACGATTATTAAATCCACTATGGAAAATGCAGTAGAGTTAAGTATTCCTCTTGCTGTAGATATTAGCGCCGGTAAAAACTGGATGGAAGCTAAATGAACTTGAGTTCGGAGTTTCGACAGTTCGACAACTGGGGTATCCCTATCCGACACTCTTATATTATTTTCAGCTAACTATTTGTCATTAGTTTATTCCTTTTAACCTGATAGTGCAGAAAGAGCTCTCCCTCTATCTGTTTAACTTCCAATAGCTTCAGTTTTTTGCCCTGAGATTGTTTAAATCCAATTCCCCCTACTGGAGTTGGGGAGTTGTTGCCACCTAAAATTAGAGGGCAAATGGTAATCCAAAGCTCATCAATTAAATCCAATTTAAGTAAAGATGCTACCAATTCTCCCCCACCTAGAATAGCTAGTTTGTTTAAACCTAAACCTTTTAATTGAACAAAGGTTGATACCCAATTGATCGTGGAGTTCTTTTCTTTGGTGCCATGAATAATTAGGATGCGTTCAAATTCTGTTTTGGAGCGCCATAGTTTGGCGCCACTGGGTACAGTAAGTAACCATCGCGGTACTGATTGTTGAAAAAAATGCCACTGGGAATCAAGAATTCCGGAAGCCGAGACAACGATCTGCACTGGCTGCAGTTTTTGCGATCGCTTTAATCTAGACTCTAATAAACTGGCTTCAGAGATAAATATGGTCGTGCCATAAGCCCGCAAAGTGTCGGCACCAAATAATACTCCATCTACCAAAGAAACTTGTTTTTCTAAGTGAGCTTTATCCTTGGCAGAACCAAAACGAGCAGCAGAACGCTGATAGTCGGCGATTTTACCGTCGGCAGTCATTGCTAAAATAGCAGTTGTGTGTGGTAGCTTATTCATCGAGAAATGTGAAATCACTTTGATGTCAACAGTTTGAAGATATGTCAAACTTAAGTCTACTCAATTTTTATAATCTGCAAGAATGGCAAATGTTATCTGAGTGGATATCATTAAAATACAACAGTAGAGATATAGTTTAAGCGTGAGCCTAAATCTTTTCATATGGCACCTGGTCAATCCTCTTTCCGACGTATATTACTCTCGCGCATTCTTTTGGTTAGCGTTCCTGTCTTGTTAGTGGGAGTTTATGTCACTTATAGAAAAGCAAGGTCAGCTTTTTTAGAAACTGCCAGACAGAATTTAACCGAGAGTGCAGTCAGAAAAGGAGAAATTGTCAAACAGTCAATTGATGCCTTGCGTAATAATCTCGCTAGTGCTAGTGATGCGGCAATTTCTCGCTCCGATATGCTAGACCCTCAACTGTTAATTGCTCAATTAAAAGAAGTATTGCCTACGGATATTTTATGTGCACAGATCACAGATTTAAATACTGACAGTGTTATTGCCACAACTTGTAAAGAAGAAGTTGAACTAGAGAATAGTACCTGGCAAAAAAAGAAACAACGGATTTTAACGACTTCCTCCCAAATTAATGTCAAGTTGTTACTGCCATCAACTTCTTTAATCCGTGATTCTGAAGATGCGAGTGAAAACCCGTTTCGTCGGCAACTTAAGCTTTGGTTAACTGCTCCAGTGTACGATCGCAATGGTGATCTTCGTTATGCTTTAAGCGTCAAGTCGGCTATTCTGGCCCAAGATATTATTGAACCAGGTTCCCTAGAGGGTTATCCCGTGGTCATCGATCAGGACGGCACTATTTTGGCTCATCCTTTTGTACAGCGGGTAGGTCGCAATATTAAGCAAATGCCCGATGCTCGAAGACTTAATAGTCTCTTGCAAAATGCGATCTCCAATGAACCAGATTTTTTGCATTTATTTTATCTAGAAACAGATGGAGTTGAATTAGTAGCTGGATATAGTTCTATTCCTTCCCCAGTTACTAAAGACAATCAGGAAAAATGGATTATTCTTGCCGTTAGCCCCCTCGATGCTGCTCTTTTACCCCTTAAAGATATTCGTCAAGCCTTGGTGAGCATGACTCTGGGATTAATTGCTGCCAGCTCTCTAGCTACATTGTATGTATCTCGTGAACTAGCACGACCTCTCGAACAAATTAGAGATTATTCCCTTAAAAATGAAGAGCGTTTGTACTCTAGTAGCGATCGCCTACCAGAAAATTTTCAAATTCGAGAATTTAATCAACTTTCTCTGGCACTCAATGATATGGTTGGTCGATTACGTGCTTGGGGAGAAGAAATAGTCTCTGCCTGGAAAGAAGCGCAGAATGCTAATAAATTAAAAAGTGAGTTTTTGGCGACAACTTCTCACGAACTCAGAACTCCTCTTAATGGGATTATTAACTGTATTCGGATTGTACAAGATGGCTACTGCGATAATATCGAAGAAGAGCGAGAGTTTTTGCAGCAGGCTGACGATGCGGCTATTCATCTTTTAGGGATTATTAACGATGTTTTAGATATCTCTAAAATTGAGGCGGGTAAACTTTCCGTAACTATTGAAAAAGTCGAGCTACGTAAAATACTTAACGAGGTAATCGATCTACATTTAGTACCAATTCAACGTAAAGATTTAAACTTAAAGACCCCAATCTGGAATGAAAATATTTATGTCTTGGCAGATCCAGCTAAATTAAAGCAAATATTAATTAATATATTGAGTAATGCAGTTAAGTTTACGGATTATGGCGGTATTGACATTAGCGTAACCACTATCACTACAGAAGAAAATCTAGAACCAGAAAATGAACCAGAGAATTTGAAATATTTATTTACTTCTACTAAAAAATATCATCATCCTGAAATAGTGACTAATGATCATCATTCTCAGGAAATGCTAGAAAATAATGAGCATGATTTTGCAGCTATTCATAATCACAATACTACTAAATATAGTTCTGAGAAACGCAATCATCAAGAAGTTGTGATTACCATTGAGGATACAGGAATTGGTATTCCCATAAACCAACAAAGCAAATTATTTAATCCTTTTGTGATGGTGGATGGCTCAACAACTAGAAAATTTGGTGGAACCGGCTTGGGTTTGGCTATATCGCGCAATCTAGTGGAGTTGATGCAGGGCAAAATATCTTTAGAAAGTGCTGGGGAAGCTCAAGGAACATTAGTCAAAATTTCTTTACCCCTAGCGGAGATTGCGACTAGTGTAGATTTATCCTCACAAATAGTCGATGAATAATCCTGATTAATCTTTATATTTTGGCTTCCGGTAAAATTAGCATCCCATCTCCAAAAGAATAAAAACGATAATTAAGTGCGATCGCTTCTTGATAAAGTTTTAAAAGACGATTTCTGCCAATTAGGGCACTAACCATCATCAGTAAACTAGAACCGGGTAAATGAAAATTGGTAATCAAGCCATCGATTAGTTCCCATTGATAACCTGGATAAATAAATAAATCAGTCTTACCCTGAAAAGCCTGTAAGGTCTTTCCTGACTTTTGGGCTTCTCTAGCTGCTCCTTCCAAAGCTCTCGAAGCTGTCGTCCCCACTGCAATCACTCTACCCCCCTTAGCTTTTGTGGCTAAAATTTTGGCTACTGTTGCCTGGCTAACTTCAATCCATTCTTGATGCATTGTGTGTTGAGTAATCTGCTCTGATTCTACGGGGCGAAAAGTACCAATTCCCACATGAAGCGTTATTTGAGTTTGCTCTATACCTTGGTGCTGTAATTTACTGAGTAACTCTGGAGTAAAGTGTAAACCTGCCGTAGGAGCAGCGATCGCCCCTGGCTTAGTTGCATATACTGTTTGATAGCGATCATTAGCAGACTTATTGTCAGTAATATAAGGTGGTAAAGGTACCTGTCCATAAAGCTCTAATAATTGCCACAAAGTTTTGTTCGGAGGCAACTCAAATTGTAAAATTCTTCCTCCTGTTGTCTCGTCTCGCCCTACAACAGTAGCTTTTAGCTGAAAATTGCCTTGAGATTGACTGGCATTTGCCGAATCAAAAAAAATTTCTGCTCCCTCTGGAAAACGTTTACCTGGTTTAACCAAAGCTAACCAACAGTTATTTGCTTTTTCTTCTAAGAGCAAAATTTCCACTTGAGAACCTGTGATTTTATAACCATATAGACGAGCAGGAATCACGCGGGTATTATTGAGTACTAATAAATCCCCTGGTTTAAGCCATTTATCTAGATCGTGAAAAACACCATGAACACAAGATGTTAGTGAATCTACTATCAGTAGACGAGAACTATCTCTGGGAACGGCTGGAGTTTGAGCAATCAGCTTTTGAGGTAATTGGTAAGTATAGCTAGAAAGTAAAAGATCCTCGTTCATTCTGATTTATGAGTTAATTTGACACAATCACATTTGGGTAATATCCCCTATAGCAAATTTAAAAGATCGGGTGCTTTTCCCCAAGCGTAACCCCCCTATTTATTGTCAGACTAGTATTATAGGTCTCCTGAGAATGACGTTTATGGACTATCTTTATTTTTTGGCAAACGCCAGCGTTACATTAAGGACAATCGATTATCTGCGTAGCATGGACCATGCAGCAGGTGCTTCTTTAACCGTAATTCATCAAATTGACGGTTGGATTGTTAAAATCCGTTTTCCTCAACCTCTCGAACCTAAGCTACACGGAAATTTTAGGGCTTTTATGTCTGAGTTGGGTATTGCCTATGAACCAGAAATGCGCCTGAAGATGGTGTTTTGGAGTTTAGAAACTGGGCAATCTCCTGTGGAGGTAATGCGCCGTTACCAAGTAGCAGTGGTTTCTCACGGTATACCAGATACCAAAGACATTGAGGCATTTCGGCAGCAGTTTACTAGAGGGCTAGGTTATTGTCCCGAAACTTTGGCCTAATTAGGCAAATAGGCAACTTAAAGAGATCGCCCCAGCAATTAGCATCACTCCTGAGGGCATGAATTTACCTGTTTTTACTAAGCGGATAGTAAACACAACCATGAGTAGCAGGATAATGATTTTACTAAGCAGTAGACCTATATCGTAATTTTGCCACTGCATTCCCGCAGCAATTAATAATGCGATCGCACTTGAACATCCTGCAATTAGTGAAGGCTTGCTCTGAGATTTGATATATCCCCAAATGCCACCAAAACCAGATAGCAATCCATAGGCAATAGTGGCTAAGATAGCTAGATTCATCATACATTTATCATTTATATTTTGCTAACAGCTAATAACTAGAAATAATATGTAATATCCTCTGAATATCATCCAGTTGACCTACTATGCGCTTTACAGGCTTGGGTGCAACTCTGACTAGAGTTGGTGTGACTATAACTTGATTGATTTCAGCCTGTTCTGGATTTTTGTCAATATCGATTACCTTTAAAGTATAGGGACTAGTTAAACCTTGTTCCAACAGTTGATGAATACTACCCAAAGTTTGTTCAGCGGTAGGATTATTGCTGGAAATAAATAATTGCAAGATATATCCTCCAGCTTGCTCATTACTGATGACCTTAACAGTATTTAATTTATATACGTCAGGCTGTTCTATTTCTGGAACTAATGTGGCAGGATATTTGGGGTCAAAACGAATAATTAAATTATGTTGTTGCCAGAGTTGTGGAAAATGCGGTTGGTAAGTTTCAATTACTGCACGGTTGCAATGCTCTTCTTGCCAGGGGGCAAGATGCCATTCAGTAGTTGTTTTTAGATCAAATAAGACTTGCAGTAAAGGTATATAGCGTTGTACCGCCGGATGGACCTCCGCAATCAATTTCATTTGCTGTGTATGAGGATTTAGCCAACGTTCTACAGTTGCGGTGTACCCTGGCACCAAAAAATGAGGGGAATCAGCTAAACCCAAGGTTTCTTGTAGTCTAAGACATAAATGAATGTGCCACTGAGCTTGCTTATGAGGATGAATACCATAAATTAGATCCCCCCCAGGAGTAAATAAGGCAATACCTTTGAAGGTATTGGGTAAAGAAGATAGTTGAGCTGTCAATTTTGACAATTGGTTAAAGGAACTGTTAGTCGAATCATACCCTGTCTACCTTACAAAGTATAAATTTTTAATTTAGATTCTTCCTCGGAGCATCATTGCCATTTCGTTAGGAGTAGGAGAGGTTTCTAAAGCTGTTTCTTCTGTAATTCTGCCTTCCTCATACAAACTAAATAAAGCTTGATTGGTGGTAATCATGCCGTCGTAACCTCCATCCTGCATCAGACTATGAATTTCATCGTATTTACCTTGTTTGATATAGTCTTTAACTGTTTCTGTGTTGACCATAATGTCATGGTAAGCTGCTCTCTTACCGTCAGTTGTGCGACATAAACCTTGGGAGATTACTGCCACTAAGGACTCGGAAAGAGCTATTCGCATGGCATCTTGTTCTTCAGCACTATATAAAGTCAAAATTCTCTCAATGGTTTTAATGGCACTATTGGTGTGCAATGTTCCCATGACTAAGTGGCCCGTCTGCGCCGCTTTCAAAGCTGTGTTAACGGTTTCGCGATCGCGCATTTCCCCAATCAGAATAATGTCTGGATCTTCCCTTAAAGACGCTTTGAGAGCATTATCAAATTTACGAGTATTAATACCAACTTCCCTTTGTTTAATTAAAGAACGTTTACTTTGATGCACAAATTCAATTGGGTCTTCAATGGTAACGATATGTTTGGCATGTTCATTATTGATGTAATCTACCATCGCTGCCATCGTAGTTGACTTTCCCGATCCAGTAGGACCTGTTACTAAAACTAAGCCTTTGTGAGCATCGGAAATATCTTGGAAAACAGGAGGCAACCCTAACTGCTCCATAGTTAGAATTTTGAGCGGAATCAAGCGCATAACTAATGCTGGACCTCGAAGAGTATCAAAGACATTAATTCTGATCCGGGCAAAATCGTATTGAGTCGCCCCATCAAATTCCAATTCTCGTTTAAACTTTTCTACTTCTTCATCAGATAATATTTCATATAACCAACTCATAAAAGTATTGAGATCGGTTTTGGGGTAATCTTGAAGAGCCATTTCACCGCGATCGCGCATTCGAGGTACTTCTTCTACTCCCAAATGAATATCAGAATACCCTCGATCATAAGCTTTTTTTATAATGTATTCTAAGGACGGTTGACCAGAAGAACGCTTAGGACGATTAGATTTGGCTTTGGCAGTTGGGGAAGCAACTGATGATTTTTGACCATTACTCTCTACTTTAGATTTAGTATTTGAATCTTTAATAGCTGTTTTTTGTTGTTGAGCAGTTAGATTATTATTGATACTCCCCAATGTTGATGGTGGAGGGGGAGGTGGAGGAAGTGGCTGCGAACCTAATCTTTGATTCATTTTATTATTACTTATTTTGAACTGTAATCTTTTCTAGACTTAGTATGCCCAGCCCCCTATCTATTTTTAACAATTTGCCCCAGGGGAATTAAACAAATCAGCGATGACTTCAATCGCTAACAGCTAAGGGAATTAGAACGAGTTTCGTTTCCACAAAGCCAATTCAGATTAGCCATCAATCTAATTTTTCTTTAATCACATAAGTTTGAGATATCAAACTAAGTTTTTCAATATTCAAATCAGCTACAAGAATCTTCTGAAGCATAATTACGTAGTTAGTTGAAAAATCTTTTAATACTTTTGCTTGAACAATTATTCTTTTCAAGAATAATTTATTTTTCTTGAGTTTCTGACCAACATTTTGAACTTGTAATTACGAATAAAGCTAGAAATTAAGAAATGTCTATTTGATGACTTATTCTTAAATCTCTAAGTATTTATGCTTAAGTAGTTCAATAGTATTAAAATTTGATTTATTAAGTAATATTTAGATCGTTCTCAAATACTTTTATATTTATCTATAAATAGCTTTGATAGCCTGTAAATGGCTGGGGATCGATAAGTATTGAGATCTAAACTAGGTCTCATTAGAGGAAAATGTAAAATTATATTTAAAAAATGTATTTTATTGATTAGAGTTTCTTATACTTATCTATAACGATGCGAAAGAGCTTAGTTGGCTCAAGAATATCTTTTTTAAATTGTTGTTGTTGGTGAACTTAAAGATAATGGAATTAGTACAAAAGAATAATTACTTTAGTTTGATAAAAAGTTTTTTGATCTGGAGTTTTACGTTAACAGTATGCTTGCTAGTGGTTGGTTTCCCTGTAGGAGCATTGGTGGTTACAGTAGGTATCTTAGCTACAATTATTTTGCAAACAGTTATTCCTGCTAGTGCAGTTTTAGTAGTAACTGGAAGTATTATTGCTCTCAATATAGCCGTAGTTTTGGTTGGTGCGGCGATTTTATCCTTTAAGGGAATTTATCCTGAAGAAGTAAGCTGGTTAAGTTGGTTGCATGGACAGAATGCGTTAGTTAATGCCCCTGTTTATGCTTCTTGTCCCTTAACTTGCCAACTAGACGTTGTTAACCAATAGATATGTTTAGTAGTTGAGAGCTGAAAATTTGATTTGATTACATCAGTTTTTTAATTTCTTAGTTATGGCTTTGGATGGGAATATCAGGTATTTAGTTGATAATTATAATTTAGCCTTCGATTCTAAAAACTATCCAGATCATGACTAGAGAGAGCTATAATCTCAACAAATAAATATTAAGTTGAAGATAGCTAACTTAAATATCTAATTATGAAACCCAGTATACACTGGGTTTTTCTATTTTTAGGGTTTTCTCAAACAAAATTCTTAATTTCAGGTCTTTGATCAGCAGTACATAATTCCTCCAATCTTTTTTCTCATAAAATTAATATGACCATATCAACTATTTCTGTCGGGGTGATTTTAGGAACTCGACCCGAAGCAATCAAGCTAGCTCCCGTCATCCAGCAACTTCAAAATCTTAGTCAGGTTAAAACTCATCTTATCCTTACTGGACAACACAGAGAAATGGTAGATCGAGTCATGGAATTGTTTGACTTAAAGGCAGATCACGATTTAGCTATTATGAAACCCCGACAAACTTTAACTAGTATCACATGTGATAGTTTGCAGGGATTAGAAAAAATTTTTGTCGAAATTAAACCTCAATTAGTTTTTGTCCAAGGAGATACCACTACTGCTTTTGCCGCAGCTTTAGCAGCTTTTTATCAACAGATTCCAGTAGGTCATGTCGAAGCAGGATTGCGTACCGATAACTTATTTAATCCCTATCCAGAAGAAGCTAATCGTCGACTAATTTCTCAAATTGCTCAATTACACTTTGCACCGACTAAATTAGCGGTAGAACATCTACAAAAATCGGGAGTAACGGGAGAAATTCATCATACGGGGAATACTGTCATCGATACCCTCTTAAGAGTTGCAGATAGTCAACCTGAGTGTAAAGTAGCTAATTTAGATTGGCAACAACATCGGGTATTATTGGCTACGGTTCATCGTCGAGAGAACTGGGGTCAACCTTTAGAAGATATTTTGAGAGGATTGAATGCTATTCTTGACCGTTTTCCAGATACAGCATTACTTTTACCTTTACATCGTAATCCTACCGTCCGAGAACCAATTAAAGCTGCTTTAGGAGATCGCCCTAGAGTATTTTTAACCGAACCTTTAGACTACAGCGAATTAGTAGGGGCAATTGCTCGCTGTTATTTACTGTTAACAGATTCGGGAGGTTTACAAGAAGAAGCACCTAGTTTGGGTAAACCAGTCTTAGTCTTACGGGAAACTACGGAAAGACCAGAAGCAGTAGAGGCCGGTACAGCGAAACTTATTGGTACGAATCCACAATCAATTTTAGATTCGGCAACAGAGTTACTAAATGATGAAACTATCTACAAACAGATGTCAACGGCAATCAACCCTTTTGGCGACGGTCAAGCTGCGCTAAGAATTATTAAAGTTGCCCAAGACTATCTTATGAAAGCCGAGCATTGAGCCGACTTGTTATCAAGTAAGACCCCCCGAGCCAAGTTTAACTCAGGGGGCTTTCAAAATAATCTCAACTAAATTTTAATTAGCGTTCTAAATAGCTTTACATGCCATTGGCAACAATTTCAGCTAAGTCAACAACTCGTTGAGAATACCCCCATTCGTTGTCATACCAAGCAATAACCTTAACCATGTCACCATCCAATACCAAAGTAAGTTGACCATCAATAGTGGAGGAGACATCAGTTCCTCTAAAGTCAGAAGATACTAAAGGTAGTTCGGTGTAACCCAAGATTCCTTTCAATGAGCCTTCAGAAGCTTTTTTCAGTGCATCGTTAACTTCTTCAGCAATAGTATTTTTCTCTACTTGAGCAACTAAATCAACCACAGAAACGTTGGGAGTAGGTACACGCATCGCAATACCATTTAGCTTACCCTTGACTTGAGGATATACAAGGGCTACAGCTTTAGCTGCACCAGTAGAGGTTGGTACAATGTTGGCGGCGGCGGCTCTGGCTCTTCTTAAGTCGCGGTGGCTGGCATCCAGAATACGTTGATCACCTGTATAACTGTGAGTGGTGGTCATCGTGCCTTTAATTATGCCAAACTGTTCGTGAATAACTTTGACAATGGGAGCTAGACAGTTAGTAGTACAACTAGCGTTACTTACAATATCAAATTCACCTGGCTTGTAATCTCCGTCGTTGACACCCACTACATAAGTACCGATGTCGGGTCCACTACCAGGAGCAGTAATAACTACTTTTTTGGCTCCTGCTTGAAGATGTTTACCTGCACCTTTAGCGTCGCGAAAAACACCTGTAGACTCAATAACAATATCAATATCCCATTCTTTCCAAGGCAAGTTCAAAGGATTGCGATCAGAGACACACTTGACTGTTTTACCATTGACAATTAGAGAATTGGTATCATAACTAATATCTGCATCCAAAACTCCCAGCATAGTATCGTATCTCAGCAGATGAGAATTAGTTTTTGGGTCGGAGGTATCATTAATACCAACTAACTCTAATTTGCTGTTATCCCTGGTCAGCAAGCATCTGACAAAATTACGACCAATACGCCCAAAACCGTTAATTGCTACTCTAACCACTATTTCTTGCCCTCTATTTTATTAGGTTAATAGATTAAAACATTCTTAATAAGACTAATCATATCGTAAAGTAAGCACAATTCAAGACTCTGTTAAGATTCAATTTAAACACCTATAAAAGCAACAATCGTGGCACTATACCTTGGTTAGCATTAATTAGATTAAGAAAATTATAAGAGCTTGCAATTAAAAGAATTAAACAATTGATTTCTAGGTTAATTTGCGGAAATATATCAATTTTAAAAATATATTTAATTATTTTCTAGGAACTAAATCTACCTAAGTTCAAAAAAATATTGTTATCATATCCCGTATTGTTTTAGAGCGATACCAAGTCACAGACTACATCTCCCCTGGAACAACGGAGTGATCTGTGTACTTTGGTCAGAACTATTGTTTTATGCTGGGAGACACAAAAGTGACAAAAGTAGATTTAAATGGTAAACCATTTCACTTTATTGGTATCGGTGGAATTGGAATGTCGGCTTTAGCCTATATAGTTGCTCAGCGCCAACTACCAGTATCAGGTTCTGATTTACGTACTAGCCATATCACAAGACGCTTAGAAGCGTTAGGAGTTAAAATTTTTCCCGTTCAAGAAGCGAGTAATTTAGATTTTTTTGCTACTTACCTCAATCAAGAACGTCAATCTTTATCAGTATCTACTAGGGGAAAAACAGATACTGTTGTAGAAGTTAAAACCGAGGAAGATCATGTAGATTGTTTACCCCAGATTATCTGTTCTACGGCGATCGCTGAGAATAATCCCGAATATCAAGCTGCGGTTAAATTAGGCTGTACTATTTTCCATCGCTCCGATCTATTAGCAGCTCTAATTAATGAATATCACAGCATAGCTGTTTCTGGAACCCATGGCAAAACCACCACTAGCAGCTTAATTGGTCATATGCTATTGCAGTGTGATCTCGACCCAACTATCATCGTCGGTGGAGAAGTAGAAGCATGGGAAGGTAATGCTCGCAGTGGTCAAGGGAAGTATTTGGTAGCAGAGGCAGATGAGTCTGATGGTTCCTTGGTAAAACATCACCCCAGCATTGGCATCATTACTAATATTGAACTAGATCATCCCGATCGTTATCAAGATATTCAAGAAGTAATCAGTATTTTCCAAACCTTTGCTGGACAGTGTAATACTTTAATTGGTTGTGTTGATGATCCGATTATTCGTGATGAATTAGCCATCACCATTAGCTATAGTCTAAATCCAGCCACAGGGGCAGATTATACTGCCAAGGATATTGCATACCATTCTCAAGGAGTTACGGCTGAAATTTGGGAACGAGGAGTTTGCTTAGGAGTATTACAGCTGCCTCTTTTGGGAGAACATAACTTGAGTAATGCTCTTGCAGCGATCGCTGTGGGACGTAAAGTAGGCTTAGAATTTACTACTATTGCTGAATCATTAGCTAAGTTTAAGGGAACAAAGAGACGATTTGAACATCGTGGAGAAGCTAATGGGATTGTCTTTATCGATGACTATGCACATCATCCCAGCGAAATTAAGGCGACGTTGGCTTCTGCCAAGTTGAGAGTAGAAGGCAAAGAATCTTTACATCGAGTTGTGGCAGTTTTTCAACCTCATCGTTATAGTCGTACCCATACTTTTCTACAGGAATTTTCTACTGTCTTTAAAGATGCTGATGTGGTGGTAATTACAGATATTTATAGTGCAGGAGAAAAAAATATCTTCGGAGTTACAGGAAAAGATCTAGCTAAAGCGATCGCTATAAATCACACTCATGTTCACTATCATGCTTCGGTAGATTCTATTGCTGACTTTTTGAAGCAAGAAATCTTACAACCAGGAGATCTTGCTATGTACCTAGGTGCAGGAAATCTTAATCAAGCCATTCCCAAAACTATTGCTCTTTTTCAGTAATCGGGGAGCAATAAATTGTTACGGATATTCAGCTATTAGCATTTAGCAATCAACCTCTAAATTACGATTTGTTCTAACTACTTTTACTCGATCAGACTAGCCAAATCCTGTTCCAGAAGATATCATCAATCAACCGTATTTATAAGTTATTAATTAATTAGTCTTTATAAATTAAATGAATAGAGATAATTTAATTCAGTCTGAAGTATCTTTAGCCAACCAAACTTCTTACAAAGTTGGTGGTGATGCCCAATGGTATGCTGCACCAAGAAACTGGGATGAACTTGAGGCTAGTTTTGAATGGTATCAGTCACAGGATATACCCCTAACTTTGTTGGGAGCTGGTTCAAACCTACTGGTTAGCGATCGCGGTATACCAGGATTAGTTCTTTCAACCCGATATTTTCGCAGTTATGAGTTTAATCCTGAAACAGGTTTGTTAACTGCTGATGCGGGAGAAGCGATCGCCAAATTAGCCTGGAAAGCTGCTAAAAGAGGTCTCAAAGGGCTAGAGTGGGCGGTGGGTATTCCTGGTACCGTAGGCGGTGGGGTAGTAATGAATGCAGGGGCTCATTCGTCATGTATGGCTGATATTCTGATTAGTGCTACTGTTTTAACTCCCGATGGCACGATTACAGAAGTTACTCCAGAAGAATTAGATTATGCTTATCGTACTTCTAATTTGCAAGGGGATAATCGTATGGTTGTGAGGGCGACGATGCAGCTTGAACCTGGCTTCACTAAAGCTGAAATCATGAACCTCTCTAATCAAAATTGGACTCAACGTAAAACTAGCCAACCTTATCATCTTCCCAGTTGTGGTAGCGTTTTCCGTAATCCTCAACCTCATGCTGCTGCTAGATTAATTGAACAGCTAGGTTTAAAAGGATATAAGATAGGTGATGCTCAGATAGCCCACCGTCATGCTAATTTTATTCTCAACTGTGGTACGGCTACCGCCAACGATATTTTTCAACTGATTCGTTATGCTCAAGAGAAAGTAGAATATCATTGGTCAGTATCTCTAGAGCCAGAAGTTAAGCTAATCGGAGAATTCTAGATAGCTTTTTTTCAGGGTGTGTCATCATTTGGGGGAAAAGATGCTTTTGAAGATATTTTGACGAGATACAAGAAGAAAAATGTTCTGCATAGCAGAGCTATGGAGGTTATTTTTCGACGCAGTAAGTCGTTAAAAGAACGAGAAAAGTACTTTTTTTCTAATTGATGACACACCCTAAGTTAAACTAATCGATCTGGTAAATTTTGTAGTCACCAATAAATAAACTAAAAACTAATTATAGATATGGCAGGAAAAGGATTTGGTCCATTAGGAAAAATGAAAGAACTTGCTGATGCTTTTAAAAAAGCTCAGGAGGTACAAGCAGGAGCACAACAACTCCAAAATGAGTTGGAACAATTAGAAATTGAAGGAACTAGTGAAGACGGATTGGTCAAGGTGGTGATGAGTGGGAACCAAGAACCCCGTCGTGTAGAGATTTCTCCCGATGCAATGTCCCAAGGAGCAGAAGCTCTCTCAGCATCAGTAACCTTTGCGATGCAATCTGCTTACGAACAGTCTACAGAAATGATGCGTGGACGCATGGAAGAACTAACCAGTGGTTTGAATCTTCCTGGAATGTAAATTTAACCAATAGCTATCAGCTTTTAGCTATCAGCCTTCAGCTTTTTGTTGACACAAATCACGTAACTGATAATGATAGCTGATAGTTGATAGCTTGTTGAAATCAACAAAAATTTATGAATTCCGACAAAAAATTTGCTTTCTTAGTATTGGGACTTCCCTTAATCGGTCTAATTTACTGTGGCTTAGGTGTAGTGGCTATGACTTCTAGTAGTACTGTGAGAGAGCATCCTCTGATTTCTGGAGCAATTTTCATTTTGTTGCCATTTAGTATAGCTGCTTATACTTGGATTTCCGCTTCGGCAAAAGCTTATAAAAAGTAATCAGCGATTACTACCATAGAAAAAATATTGATTTACAATATAAAAACCTAGCAGACTTGGGTTTTAGCTTATAGATGCCAGAAATTTTAAGAGAAGATGGGTACGTAGTGAAGATCTGGTTTAACGATCATCCACCTCGTCACGTTCACGTTTTCAAGGCAAATGGAGAATGTGTGATTGAATTAAAAGATGAAAACAATCCTCCCGTGCTTCTTAAATATGAAGGCATGAATCGAAAAGAAATTTCAAAAGCTTTACGTTTAGTCAATAGCTATCAAGGAAAGTTACTCGAAGAATGGCAGACTATTCACGGAGATAAATAATGGCAGCGCAATTAACACAGCAAGAAATAGATAATCAGATAGAAGCAGCAATCGCACTTTCAGCAGAGCGAGAAAAAACCGAGCCAAAAGCTTGTGATGTCTGGTACGACAAAAAGTCAAACAACATAGTCATTCAATTTGACAATGGCTGTAAATTTGAATGTCCAGTTTCATTGCTTCAAGGTGTATGTAACCTGCCAGATGATGAAATTGTCAAAGTTAAATTAACTCCTGCGGGTTGGGGACTAACCTGGGAAGATGCTGACATCGATCTCGGTGTTAATGAGCTGGTTAACGGAATATTTGGTACAAAAGCCTGGATGAAGAAAATAGCAGCCAAAGGTGGTAAATCCACATCTGAGAAAAAGAAAGCGGCATCAAGAGCTAACGGTAAAAAAGGCGGTAGACCAAGAAAATACGAAGGTTCTGTAAAAACAACTTAAGAAACTGGGGCAGTTAAACAAGGAAACAATACTCACCCCGTGTGCAACTTTTTTGGAGTCAACGTGAGCGTCCAACGAATTTGGATTCGTTAAATCTGAAAGAAACAATTTGTTTCCTAAGAGTTCGACGAAGCGAATCTAATTCACTAAGCATCTTATCTAAATATTGAAATAATAGACGGTTTGACCCCCAGATATTTAACTACTAATTGATGGAGCCATCTATTCCAGAGTGCCATAGTTGATGCGGTGGCGATCGCTGCTCCCATAATTCCGAGAGTTGGGATTAAGATCCCATTGAGAACCAGATTTAAAACAGCACTACAGCCCAGGACATAGGCACATTGCTTATGATGTCCTGTCATTTCCATTAAATAGCCTACTGAACCAGCTCCAACGTTTACTAGTTGTCCCAGAATAAGAACGGTCATTGACCAGCGTGCAGCGATAAATTCATCGCCAAATAGACCCAAAACGCGTTCGCCAAAGAAAATTAATAGTAAAGCACAAACTAAAGTAGGGTAGAACATCCACTGAGCAACGGTAGCAGTTAACTTTTGTAATCCTTGAGAGTCTCCCTGAGCGTGTAAAGTGGCAAACATCGGTGCCGCGATCGCATTAACCGCAGCCAGAATAAAACTCACCCCCGCAGCGGTTTTAAAAGCAGCACTATAGAGTCCCACATGAAATGAGCCTAAGATAGCACCAGTCATAATCGTATCGGTTTGGGAAAGCACTACAAATGCCCCATCATTAAATAGCAGGGGGATAGCAACAGCAAACCATTCTCGACGGGAGTAGATCGGCTCGATAATGGCACACTGTTTTGGTAGTTGCCGATTAAATAACCATAGCTGAGAGAGCAAAATTAAAGACAGACTCAAAAAAGTAATCGCGATCGCGATACTACTAGACAAGCGATCGCGATAGTAAAATGCACCACCAATTACTAAGAGGGGAAACATAACGGAAGATGGCATATAGGCTAAGGTCATACGTTTAATACCACGAGACATTTCTCGTTGATGCCTGACTAATGCCCACAGGGGAATTGTGCTAATGCCCAATAAAAAAGAAACCAGGGCAATTTCCGAATTTTGTCGATTCCAGCTAATAATAATTCCGCTACCAATCAAAGTAAACAAAATACTGCTAATCAACACATAACGCCAACTACCCCAAACAATACCTCGTAATTTTCCCCAATCCTCTTTAACGCTGTATTCAGGAATAAACCGTAGCAGACAACTAGGCAAACCCAAGGCAGCCAGAAAACCAAGAAATGTGCCAATACTAATCACATAATCATAAACTCCGTACTGAGTCGCTCCCATCCATCGTGCTAACAATACTTGCATCGTATAGGTGATAGCAATTCCCGATAGTTGGAGACTTAGAGCGATCGCTGCTCCTCGAAATAAATAAGTGAGCAATTCAGATTTGACAAATCGGTTGATAATTGACATACGTGAATTCGGAGTTAGGAGTTAGGAGTTAGGAGTTAGGAGTTAGGAGTTAGGAGTTAGGAGTTAGGAGTTAGAAGTTGTGATTTTTCTTCTAACTATGCGAGATGAACTTATTATGATTAATAGTGTTTATCGACCAAATTTCTGTCTAATTCTACTCATCAACATATCTAATTCAGGTAATCTCAATTGCGCTGCAATTAAACCAAAAACAATAATTGCTATTCCGCTAGAAACAGTCAACTCAATCAACAGCAGTAATAAATTATCGTTGCCGATCGCTCGTTGTAAAAGCTGACTAGTAATATAACTAGTCAATCCAGCCACCGCACTAGCAAAAAATAACCCAATAATGCCCCTGCTCCATTCCCATAAGGGAAGACCATTTAAACGACGGTGTAATATCCAGATAAATATTGCCATCGAAGTGATATTTACTCCCACTGTAGCCATAATTAATCCCGGTGCAGCAAAAGCCTTGATTAAAAAGTAATCTAAGATAGCATTCAAAAAGATATTAATAATGCTGACTTTAAAAGGAGTGTCCCCGTCTCCCAGAGCATAAAATACCCTCACCAAAATATCTCTCCCTAAATAGAAAAACATCCCAAAGCCGTAAACCACTAATAGAGAAGCCACAAATTGAGCGTCTTTGGAGCTAAATTGACCACGCTCAAAAGCTAATTTGATAATTGGTACAGCCAAAGACATAAAAATTGCTGTTAAAGGCAACATAGTCAGGGCACTAAGAAATATTCCTTGACGTATCCTAGTTTTCAATTCTGGCCAGTTTTCTGGGGCAGCTAAACTAGAAAAAATTGGTAAAAAAGGCATCAATATGGCATTAGAAATAATACCTAAGGGAGTAATAAAAATAAAAGTGGCATTGCGAATGGCAGCAGCAGCACCTGCTATTCCAGAAACAAAGAATAGATCGACGTTTAAATTTACGTATAGCATCCCCGACGAAAGAGTAGCGGGAGTCATCACTTTAAATACTTCCATTACCCCTGGCGTATTCCAGTTAAATCGCAGTTTTAACTGACCCATACCAGCCCGCCACTGCACAATTAATTGGGCTAACCACTGCAAAATCGCCCCCCCTAAGGTTGCACTCGCCAAGACGATTGCTCCTAGTTGCAAATATGAGGCAGTATTTAATTGCTCTCCTAGTTTCCAAAAAATCAACCCTACCCCTACAGTAATTGTCACGCTGGAAAATAAGGGACTAATACTAGGTAGCAAATAACTATCAGCCGCGTTGAGAGTACCAAAACCGATACCAATTAATCCTGCTAACAAAGCCAAGGGAGCCATAATTTGCAGTTGCAGGGTGGCAATCCGTTTTACTTCAGGGGTTAATTCTGAACCTATAATATCGATGAAGTTACCAGCAAAGATAATTATTATTAGAGTGACTAGTAGTAGTAAGATGCTGACTAAAGTAGAAACCGTTTCCACGATTGGTGCAGCTTCTGACTTGTCTTTCTTCGCCAGAACACTAACCAAAGCACTGTGAAAAGGACCATTAATGCCCCCAATTAAGACAAAGAGAAATCCAGGAATAGTATAGGCATAGGCATAAGCATTACTGACGGTACCAATACCAAAAGCTGCTGCAACTACTAGCTCGCGGACAAAACCGAAAAGTTTACTGACGAGGGTAGCGATCGCCACTATTTTAGCGACACTACCAACGGAAGGAGATGATTTTTTATCTGTAGCCACAATATTACATTTGCGTGATTAGCAATCGATCTATCATTACAGAAGTAAATAATAAGCTGATTAATTAGTCTGTAATTTCCCACTCTCCTCATGAGCACATTAGAACATCCTTACCTTAAACTGATCGATGATTTACTAAGCAATCCACGAGAGCAAGAGACTAACATTTTAAATGCCAATCAACAGTTAGTTAACCAAGAGTTTATTAGCTGCTTGATGTCTGTGGGCGAAAAACTGAGACGTTCAGGAAATATTTCTCATGCAGAGCGTTTGATTAACTTAGCAGGTAAATTGTTACAGTTAGAAAAAA
Source organism: Pleurocapsa sp. PCC 7319 (assembly GCF_000332195.1). Taxonomy (NCBI): domain Bacteria; kingdom Bacillati; phylum Cyanobacteriota; class Cyanophyceae; order Pleurocapsales; family Pleurocapsaceae; genus Pleurocapsa; species Pleurocapsa sp. PCC 7319. The sequence goes on along the minus strand of NZ_KB235922.1, from coordinate 1,183,708 downwards.
ATAATAACTCGGCTAATCGGCGACGAGAGTACTTTCAGTTTTTAATGACTCTGTTGCAAAAGGTAGCAAATCAGGAATCAACCAGTGAGATATATGCTTTTATTCGCAACAATCAAGATCGGCTGGATCACAATTCCACCAAAATTCTTGATTACTGGGCAAATGAAACAATTGCGTCGGTTGATTCTCCCCGCCAAAGAGCGATCGCTAAAGATTTAGTTAATTTTGGTAATTTAATCGGTAGTTTTCCCGCAGGGGATAAGGCTAATAATTTAGAATTGGCAATTGTTAGTTATCAAGTTGCTTTGAAGACATATCAGCCAACTATTTTTCCCAAAAATTGGGCTATGATCCAGGCTAATTTAGGTAATGCCTTGCGAGATCGGGTTGTAGGGAATCGCCGTAAAAATATCGAACAGGCGATCGCCAATTATCAACTAGCATTAGAAGTAATTACCCAAGAAAAATATTCCTATTTATGGGCAAATATCCAACGTAATCTTGCTATTGCTTATACTTATAGAGTCGAAGGCGATCGCGCTAAAAACATCGAACAGGCGATCGCTCTCTACAAGCGATGTTTATCAATCCATACTTTGGAAAATTATCCCCAAGATTGGGCAGCAACACATAACAACCTGGGAGATATCTATCCTAACCGCTTAGTAGGAGATCAAGCCACTAATATCGAAACTGCAATTAACCATTTAGAAAAAGCTCTAGGGATATATGATCTAGCAGCCAATCCCCATCGTTGGGCAATGTTACAAAATAACCTAGGTAACGCTTTTCAATCTCGGATTAGGGGCGATAAAACTGAGAATATTGAAAGAGCAATCTCTCATTATCAAAATGCTTTATCAATTCATACCTTAGAAAAATTTCCTTACAATTGGGCGATGTTAAATAACAATCTAGGCGGTGCTTTTCGTTATCGAGAGAAAGGGGAATCTGAAGAGAATAAACGCCAGGCTCTTTCTTTCTTGAATAAGGCGTTGTTAGTTTACACCAAAGATAAGTTTCCCCGTCAATGGGCAGATATTCAGCGTAATATGGAAGCAATTAGAAAAACCTAGTAGTTCAGTCGAAGTTCGTAGGGGCGAACTGCGGTTCGCCCTTACTATCAACTGGGACGAACCGCAGCCAAAATTGTGTAATAGTTTAATCTGAAATTTGTTAAATTTTTATCAATAGAATTTAATAAATTGATGACAAACCTAGGAAAGTATGGCATATACAAAGGGCGAAGATAACAAAATCGCGATCTAAATAGTTTTTATTCGCTATGTATGTACGTTTTTTTAGTAAGCTTTCCTTGCTCATTAGCATCTTAGCCTTACCGCAGTTTATTACCTCTACCTCAGCTCCACAATCATTTCTCTGTTCTTCTGTATTGGCTGCGGATACAAAAGAACTAGGGAAAGAAGGTGATAATGGAGATGAAGGTGCTAAAGGAGATAATGGTCGCAACGGTGATAATTTAACTGTGTTTGCCGATGGTTCCCCAATGACCTTGGATCTGACGGGTGGGGATGGGATGCCTGGAGAAGCAGGAGCTAAAGGAGAGGATGCTTCTTGTGAGCAACAATCAAAAGAAGTAGGAAAAAATTTACGCGGTGCGGACGGTGGTCACGGTGGTGACGGTGGTGATGGTGGTGTGGGGGGCAATGGTGGCTCACTAACTGTGTACACTACTAATCAAGAACACTTGAAGCAGATTTATGTAATTGCTGCAGGGGGAGAAGGTGGTGTTCCAGGAAAAGGAGGAGAAGGCGGTGTAGGCTGTCAATGTGAGAGTCCATACTGGAACGAGGAGACTTGCTCTGGTAAGCCTGGAAGCCCCGATTATAAATGCTCTACTCAAGAGTTTCAGTGTGCCGATGGTTACTCTGGTAAAAAAGGACGCAGTGCGAGAAAAGGTAGAGAAGGTAAGGTAGGAAATCTAACTTTAATTAACTTAGACAAATCTCTGGCTCCAGATGCCCCACAAGTTACTATGCCGATCCGGGAATTAAAAACCAGAGGATTTACTTTATCGAGAAATATCTGGAAAAGTAAAGACAACGCTTCTTCATTATTTGCGCCGGGGTCAATTATTGCTGACAAGTACAAAGAATTAGTGGCACGCCATGAACATTCTGTACTAATGGTATGGGATGCACCTCAACCAGTAGAGGAATATGGCGACCAGGAAATCACTCTTAGTCTTCAAGGAGAGAATAAGGCTGGGGTCTCTCTTCCCGAAGACACTTGGCTAGAAACACAAACTATCCAACGAGATAAGCTAACGGAGTTGTTTGTTTTCAATGCTGTTCGCACCAAAGATGTCGATAAGTTGAGTATTGAGGATATATCTGGTCAGGGAGCAAATTTAAAATTAACCATACTGGATAAAGCCGAAAAGTCTAATATAATTGCCACGGACTTTCAAGTTAAATATCTAGTTAACGAAAAGTCAATCAGGAGATCAATTTTTGGCAGCGATCGAGGTGATTATACTAGCCAATACCGAGGATCGGTTCCCTCAGAAGCGATCGTTCAAGACGGAAATTTATTTACCTTGCAATTAGGTAAATTACCCATTCCCCAAGAATATCTTCAGCCAGGAATCAAGATAGATGTGGAAGTAATTGCTAAACGATCTTTGGGAGATAACTCCATGGTCAAAAAATTATCGAAACGCGCCACCATTAAATCAGTCGATGCTGAATCTTAAAAAATCAAATCTATGAGAGTGTTTTGACCGCGACTTCAATGGCTCGTTGAACGGCAAGATCTTTATCAGAGATAATTACAGTCTCAGACTTGGTACGTTGTGCCACTACGGCACAAACACCAGCAGCAGCAAAACCATATACTCCAGCCATCTTAAATAGAGTTCCTACTTCCATTTCATAATTGATAATATTGAGTTGACGATAGGTAGCAGTAATTCCAGTAAGCCATGGTTGAAGATGGGGATTAGCTGAAGATTCACTTCTTTCTTGTCCTTCATAAAAGGTGTCTACTGAAGCGGTAATACCGAGATGACAGGCAATACCTAACTTACGAGCAGTTTCCATTAAAGCCACTGTTAAATAAGGATCGGCGACAGCAGGATACTCTATAGGAGCTATATCAATAGCTGCTCCTTGACGACATAAGGCTGCTTGAGACACAACAATACTACCTACGGGAACAGTTGGCTGAATTGAGCCACAAGTACCAATTCTAATAAACTGCTTAATACCCACTTGTACTAATTCATTGACTACAATACTCAAGGACGGTGCTCCCATTCCGCTAGTAGCCACTAAGATCGATTTGCCATTAGGCAGATAACCTAAGTAGCTATTCAGTCCTCGATATTCTGAGAGTAGTTTGACATTTTGTAAATAAGTCTGAGCTATGTATTGCGATCGCTCGGGCTCTCCAGATAAAAGTACTGTCTGAGGTAGATCAACACCTAAATCTGACTGGCTAAAGCCTATATGATAAAGTCTCATTGGGAAATCTGCTTATAAACTAAAGACTATGAGGAATTGAAAATAAATAAATGTTAGATAAATGTCCGGTTAACATTGATGATTGATTGCTAATTACAATTGACTGATACTGAACGATGGTAACTCTCGAAAAATTTTCCGCAATTGTTTCTAGTTGCAAAAACAGCTCTATAGGTAAGCATTTACCAAATGGGCTATGTATTCATTTTGATGCTTTATCGAAACTACATCCACTATTACAAAAATATGAGCATCAAGCTAGAAATTTAGTGGCTAACGCCGATCATGCTACCATCGTTGAATTTGCTACGGATCGCCCCCAAATCTCTTATTTATACTATCCTGACTTTGATCGCGATCCTCATCCTTCCTTGCACCAAAGTATTATCGTCGATTTGACTACTGAGCAGGTTTCCGTCAAACAGTATCATAATTCTCATAATCCACCGATCCTTCATCGCAAAGAAACCTTCGTCAGTCAAGACTATCCGCTTTACCAAACCTTTGCCCAATTAACTCAAGCGGAAGTTGATTTAGGTTTATTAGATAACGCTTGCCATATTAGTACTCTACAAGAATGGACGCGCTTGTTGCTGCAACAAGGAATATCTTTGGTCGGTCATCATGTCGCTTGTCCTGTAGACTCTCCTACTTTGGGAAAACAAACCATCTTAATCGAAAGACATAAAGCCGCTATCAAACGCTCCGAATTATCTCGACCAGTAAAAATTGCCTTGTCAGCAAATTTATTTGAGGAAGGAACTACCTTTTTCGACTATGGCTGTGGTTATGGAACAGATGTCAAGCAAATCAGCAAGCAAGGTTATGCTAGTTCTGGTTGGGATCCTTACTATCAACCTGATGCTGCGATTGAACCTGCCGATATCGTCAACCTCGGCTACATTATCAATATTATCGAGGGTACAGAAGAAAGACGAGAAGCCCTCCTTAAAGCCTGGGAATTAACTCGTCAAGTTTTGATTGTTGCGGCACAAGTATTAGTAGACGATCGCCGTCGGGGCTTGATGGCTTATGGCGATGGAAGAGTTACCAACCCCGATACTTTCCAGCAATATTACGAACAAGAAGAACTAAAACTGTACATCGATCAAGTAATTGGCGTGGATTCTATTCCCGTAGGCTTAGGCATATATTTTGTTTTTCGTGACGAAATCCAAGCCGAATCATTTCGCGCTTCTCGTTTATTTTCTAGTAGTAGTCCCCCAAAAGTTCCAGCTGAAAATAAAACTTGGTCACAATATCGTGAATTATTAACTCCTTTACTCAATTTTTATGTCCAACGGGGTCGTTTGCCAGTAAAAGAAGAATTAAGCTCAGAAGCGGCTATTAAAGACGAGTTTAGAAGCTACCAACGAGCCTTTAAATTTATCATACAAGCTACGTCAAGAGAAAAATGGGAGGCGATCGCCGAACAGCGTCGTCAAGACTTACTGGTCTACTTAGCCTTGGGTAAATATAGTGGTCGTCCTACCATCCGAAAACTGGCTCCAGAAATTAAAGCCGACATCAAAGCCTTGTTTGGTAGCTATAAAAAAGCCTGTTCATTAGCTGATCAGATGCTAGTTAATGTGAGAGACATGAACAAAATTGCTCATCTTTGTACCACTAGTAAAATCGGCAAGCAACTTAATAATGCGATCGCGGTTCATATCAGTGCCCTCGAAAAATTACCTCCCCTCCTGCGATTATACGAAGGCTGCGCTAGTCGTAACTTCTATCGCCTCGAAAACGCCAATATTATCAAACTCTACTACAACAAACCAAAAGTAACCTATTTGGTATATCCTGAGTTCGATACCCAGGCTCATCCTACTTTACAAGCAACTATGGAAGTAGATTTAAATAACTTATCTATTACCTATCACGATATCTCCGATGAAACCAACCCCTTAATTCTGCACCAAAAAGATGCTTTGGTTGCGCCAGACTATCCTAGTTATCAAAAATTTGTCCGCCTAACCAAAAAAGAACAAAGTTCAGGATTGCTAGAAAATAAAGATGCAATTCGTCGCCTTCATGGTTGGTTGCGCTGTCTGAGGGAGCATGAAGTTAAGATTGAGGGACATAAGTTGAGTACGGGTGCCAAGTAAAGTAATTGTCAAAAATTAATAATTAGTAATTATTAACCAAATATAGCTCAAATTATTTACACAAAGTCAAACGAAACAATTACATCATCGAAGTCGGCATCGCCAAGACCAACCTTGTCTTCAAAGCCGAAGGTATTGTCACCCAAAAGCTTAGAATGATCTGCACCATCGCTATTGGCTCTAGTATGTGAGAAGAATACCTCACTGGCTGTGGGATTAGTTCCATCTACGACTAAAAAGACACCAAGGTATTTACCACCAGCAATGGTGCCAGTGAAGTTTTTTTCTTGACCATTTTCACCCGATAAAGTGAGATCTAATTGTCTGGCTATTGCTGCTTCTTTATATCCTGCATCTCCAGGGTTTAGGGTAGTACCAGAAATATCTGTAATGGCACCAGTAGCATCGTCAGTAGTATAAAAGCCCACTACATTGTCAAAATCTGCTTCGCGGAAGACGCTAAAGGTCATATCCTGGGGACCAGATAGCCCTGTCAGATCGATCGCTGCCGCATCATCTGCACCATCGGCTTCCAGCACATTAGTAGTGGGGATAATGTCGACAACCGAAGCTAATAAATCGGTATCACCATCAAAATCGAACTCAATTTCTCCATTAGGACCACTGGAAATAGTGGCTACTTTAGTAACGCCGTTTTCTACGAGTTCGAGTTCGAGAGTAGAGTTGTCTGATAGCAAAGAACGATCAACAGTAAAGGAAGGATCATAAGAAGAAGGCAAGTCTTCCCCTTCTAGCAGTGAGAAGCTACCAACTTGAGTACGGTTGCCGCTAGAGTCAACGCTAAAAATGTCAATTTCACCTAGACTAGTCTCACTGTCTTGAGTGATCGAGAACCTGATAGAACTATCAGGACCTAGGTTGTTAACTTCAAATGTATTCGGACTGGCGCTAGAGGGAGAGACCGTGGGAGAAGTTGGATCGTAAGTACGAGTGAGTTGAGCGGCAGTATTGTTATTCCCCGCAGCATCGGTCGCCACGTTATCGGCGATATCCACTGTGACATTACCATCGGCGGAAGGAGTCACCTCAAAGGTATAGTCTCTGCCCGAGCCTTTAAAGTTACTTACAGTACCATTAGCGATGGTGAGATCTGTTTCATCAAAGTCACTGGTATCTTCACTAAAGGTAGCGGTAACTAAGAAGGGAGCATTAGTAGGATCGGGACTGGAGCTACCGAGAGTGACCGTGGGAGAAGTTTGATCGTAAGTACGAGTGAGGGTGGAAGCGGCAGTATTGTTATTCCCCGCAGCATCGGTCGCCACGTTATCGGCGATATCCACTGTGACATTACCATCGGCGGAAGGAGTCACCTCAAAGGTATAGTCTCTGCCCGTGCCACTAAAGTTACTTACAGTACCATTAGCGATGGTGAGATCTGTTTCATCAAAGTCACTGGTATCTTCACTAAAGGTAGCGGTAACGGTGAAGGGAGCATTAGTAGGATCGGGACTGGAGCTAGCGAGAGTGACCGTGGGAGAAGTTTGATCGTAAGTACGAGTGAGGGTGGAAGCGGCAGTATTGTTATTCCCCGCAGCATCGGTCGCCACGTTATCGGCGATATCCACTGTGACATTACCATCGGCGGAAGGAGTCACCTCAAAGGTATAGTCTGTGCCCGAGCCTTTAAAGTTACTTACAGTACCATTAGCAATGGTGAGATCTGTTTCATCAAAACCAGTCACATTTTCACTAAAGGTAGCGGTAACGGTGAAGGGAACATTCGTAAGATTAGGACTAGTACTCGAGAGAGAGACCGTGGGAGAAGTGGGATCGTAAGTACGAGTGAGTTGAGCGGCGGCAGTATTGTTATTCCCCGCAGCATCGGTCGCCACGTTATCGGCGATATCCACTGTGACATTACCATCGGCAGTAGGAGTCACCTCAAAGGTATAGTCTCTGCCCGTGCCACTAAAGTTACTCACAGTACCATTAGCGATGGTGAGATCTGTTTCATCAAAGTCACTGGTATCTTCACTAAAGGTAGCGGTAACGGTGAAGGGAGCATTAGTAGGATCGGGACTGGAGCTACCGAGAGTGACCGTGGGAGGAGTTGGATCGTAAGTACGAGTGAGGGTGGAAGCGGCAGTATTGTTATTCCCCGCAGCATCGGTCGCCACGTTATCGGCGATATCCACTGTGACATTACCATCGGCGGAAGGAGTCACCTCAAAGGTATAGTCTGTGCCCGAG